>JANOQL010000148.1:0-40205 GCA_031414835.1 Sphingomonadales bacterium
GCTGGGCGCGCCTAAGCTGCCTTCGCCGTACATCCCGGCATCGTCCCCGATGCCGCCGCTGGCCGCCCCGTCATCGCACGTTACGGCCACAGGCAATGTCCATGCTGACGGACCTCGGGCACTTGCACGGCCACTGCCTGGCACCGTGCGCAGCTTGGTTGTCCCCCATCGCTTGCAGACGCAAGCGATGGGGGACAAGCCCGAGGCCCGGTTCTGTCGAAAGGCTTTGCACCGGTATCGCGAAAACGGCCATCTGCCCCCGCCCGAACGGGCCTGCCCGAAGTGCAGATGCGCTTTCGGACATGGCAACGTGTTAGGCAGAAGCCTGCAAAAATGTCAAGAACAAACAGGGAATTGCATAGGAGAAATCGACATCGTGGCTGTCGCAAAAAGCCCCTCCACCAACACGTCTTCGCGTGTCGGTCCCCCTCCCCATTTCAAGAAAATGGGGAGGATGAGCTCTCCCTATCCTTCCCATCGCGCTTGCGATGGGGAGGGGGAGTTTCGGGTCGAACGTGCTCCCAGCACGTTCTTGGATTGCCGGGGGCAATCCAACCCGAAACTTTTGACGCGAAGACGTCAAATGGTGGAGGGGCCAGCACTGCATCAGGATCGCAGGCAAACCCTAGGGAGCCAAGGGACGATACTTCACTCCGCCACCGCCCCCGATCGCTGTGCTGACTGAAATGCCGACCATGCCGCACCCGATGAGAAACGGCCCACGCTCATCGCATGGCGTGGTGATGTGCTGGAGCCGTTCGCGTTCGCCCATCAGGCTTTCGGCTCTCGGATCGCCAGCTTCGAATATTCCGGTCAAAGGCAGTCGATACCGATCCGCATCGCGCCGCGCGCAGACAACGATCTCATCGCCTTCGGGGTTGCGATTGCACGGTGGATCGACGCTGGTCAGCTTGCGATAGGTATCGAACGCAGTATCGGCGGCAATTGCAGGCGATCCGGCGCAAAGGCCAGCGCAAAGGCCAGCGCAAAGGGATGTGACCAGCAGGGCAACACGTCTCGACATGGTCACACTCCTCGCCTAACGGCTCACCCCAATCCCGCCTCAACAGGAATACCATAAATGACGGTCACTGCCAGCGACGTTCTCGATCGCGTTCTCGTTCTTGAAATGGTGCGCGTCACCGAAGCGGCGGCGATTGCCGCATCGACGATGATCGGGCGCGGCGACGAAAAGGCCGCCGATCATGCCGCCGTCGAGGCGATGCGCGCGGCGCTGAACGAGCTTTATATGGATGGCACCGTCGTGATCGGCGAAGGCGAGCGCGATGAAGCGCCGATGCTGTACATCGGCGAAAAGGTCGGATCGGCGATCGGCAAAGGGCCGAAGATCGACATCGCGCTCGATCCGCTGGAAGGCACCACGATTACCGCCAAGGCCGGGCCCAACGCGCTGGCGGTGCTGGCGGTGGCCGAATCGGGCAATCTGCTCAATGCGCCCGATGTCTATATGGAAAAGCTCGCGGTCGGACCCGGGTTTCCCGATGGCATCATCGATCTCAACAAATCGGTGACCGAGAATGTCGCGGCGGTCGCATCGGCCAAGGGCGTCAAGCCCGCCGAAATTATCGTGTGCGTGCTCGACAGGCCCCGTCATGAAAAGCTGATCGCCGAGCTGCGTGGCATCGGTTGCGGTGTCGTGCTGATCCCCGATGGTGACGTTGCAGGCGTCATTGCCGTGACCGATCCCGATACGACGATCGACCTGTATATGGGGACAGGCGGTGCGCCTGAAGGCGTGCTGGCGGCAGCGGCTCTGCGCTGTGTTGGCGGTCAATTCAAGGGGCGGCTGGTGTTCCGCAACGAAGACGAACGCACCCGTGCGCGCAAATGGGGCATCACCGATCTCGACTATGTTTACGATCTGACCGAGCTGGCCAAGGGCGATTGCATCTTTGCTGCTACCGGTGTGACCGATGGCAGCCTGCTCGATGGCGTCAAGCGGTTGAAGTCGGGCACGATGACGACCGAAAGCGTTGTGATGCGGGCAAGTTCAGGCACTGTGCGCTGGGTCAAGGGTGAACACCGCAAGCAGGATTGATCGTGCTGCATTGCGACTGGCGTGACGCAAATAAGCAGCTTATCATGTGTGTATTGTTAGGGTAATACAGCACCCCATGAACGATGCGTCGCACGCCCCTTCTGCCCTTCCTTACGGCGCCCCCGAAGATTTCGGCTATTTCGATCGCAAGGCTGCGCCAACCGGCGGGCCTGCGACTGGCGATGCTCCGCCTGCAACGCCGACAGTTTCATCGCCGTGGCCGTCGCGCAGGAAATGGATCAAGCGCGGATTTCAGGCGATTTTTGTCCTTGTTGCGGTTGCCATCGTCTGGCTGATCCTCACAGCACCGTTGTCCAAATCGCTCCAGCCGATCGCACCGCCGCGATTGACGCTGGTCACCGCCGATGGCCAGCCGATTGCGCGCAACGGGGCGATCATCGATAAACCGGTCAAAGCCACCGATTTGCCTCCGCATGTCGCGCAGGCGTTTCTTGCGATCGAGGACCGGCGGTTCTATTCCCACTGGGGCGTCGATCCGCGCGGGCTGGCGCGCGCCGCGCTCAACAATCTGGGATCGGGCGGCACGCAAGGGGGGTCGACGATCACGCAGCAGCTGGCGAAGATCACCTTCCTCACCCCCGAACGCAGCATGACGCGCAAGGCGCGCGAACTGCTGATTTCATTCTGGATGGAAATCTGGCTGACCAAGGATCAGATCCTCGAACGCTATCTGTCGAATGTCTATTTCGGGGACAACGTCTATGGCTTGCGTGCAGCATCGATGCACTATTTCTACCGCCAGCCCGAGAAGCTGACGGTCGGGCAGTCCGCGATGCTGGCCGGACTGGTGCAAGCGCCGTCGCGACTGGCACCGACCAAAAATCTCAAGGCTGCTGAAAAGCGGATGCGGATGGTTTTGACGGCAATGGTCGCGACAGGCGATCTGACCGAGGGCGCGGCCAAGGTCACGAGGATCCCGAGGCTTGACGTGCGGCGACGCACCGAAATTCCCACTGGCACCTATTTTGCCGATTGGGCCATGCCTGCGGCGCGCGCAGCCGTGGCGGCGACCTATGGCGAACAGCGTGTGACGACCGCACTCGATTCGCGTCTCCAGAACATCGCGCGCCGGGTCGTGAATGCGGCTCCGCTCGGGAAGGCGCAGGTCGCGCTGGTCGCGATGCGCCCATCGGGCGAAGTCGTGGCGATGATCGGCGGCAAAAGTTACAAATCCTCGACCTTTAACCGCGCCACACAAGCGCGCCGCCAGCCGGGATCGACCTTCAAGCTGTTTGTCTATTACGCAGCGCTGCGCGCCGGGATGACGCCGGACACGCAGATCGACGATACACCGATAACCGAAGGCAGCTATCGGCCGAGGAACAGCGGCAATCGGTATCGTGGCACGATCAGCCTCAAGCAAGCCTTTGCGCAATCGAGCAACGTGGCGGCGGTGCGGCTGTATCGCCAGCTGGGTGATGATGCGATCATCAAGGCCGCACGCGATTTGGGTGTTCGCAGTCTGCTTGTTGCCGATCCAAGCCTTGCGCTCGGCAGTTCGGGGGTCACGTTGCTCGAGCTGACGTCGGCCTACGCAGCAGTTGCCGCAGGCGCCTATCCTGTCACCCCGCGCGCACTGCCGGTGGGCGAACAAGGGCTGATCGATCGGATATTCGATGGCAGAACAGATTTGAGCAGCCGCAATGAGGCGGCGCTTCGCGACATGCTGCAGGCTGTCGTCAAGACAGGGACGGGCCGCGCGGCGCAGATCGGGATCGAATCTTTCGGGAAAACGGGCACAAGCCAGGATAACCGCGATGCGCTGTTTGTAGGATTTGCTGGCGATCTGATCGTTGGTGTCTGGATCGGCAATGACGATAATACACCGCTGAAGGGCATTTCAGGGGGTGGCCTGCCGGCGCGGATCTGGCGAGATTTCATGGGTCAGGCGATTTCCGGAGCGGCACGGCCTGCGGTCAAGCCCCGCGCGCCCGATGCGCCTGTCGAACCGCTCGACCTGCCCGAACTTCCAGACCTGCCCAATGCGACGATCCCGATCGGGAACCGCGGCGGAATCACCATCGGTCGTGAAAACAGCGTGTCGATCGGCGGTGAGCTTGGCGGCGTTCCTGTCGATCTCCAGATCGATCGCGACGGCGTGCGAGTGACGCAGCCCCAAAGCGAAGACGCCGGTCGCGCGCCATAATTATGTCGTGCTGATCCAATTTGGGATCGGCACGAGAAACAGCTTTCATGATTAAAAAGCGCCGTTAATCTCCGCTTCAGAAATCGGGAATCGACTCGGCTATCGCGCCGATTTGTCCCCTTTTTTCGACAAAACGATAAGGGAGATTGATAATGTTCAGCACGAGCATGCGTGCCAAGCGCGCCGTCCTGTTTGCCGCCGCATCGTTCACCGCACTGGCGGCCCCTGCTGCGCTCAGCGCGCAATCGACGACGCCGGGAGACGTGGAGAACTCGCCAGCTATTGTCGTTCGCAACGATCTCAATCCCAGCGCGCCACCGCCCGGCGGAGTACTCGACAATGTGGTCGACGTTACCGGTGTTGGTCAAATGCGCACCATTGCCAATCTGGCGGCAGGCACCGGGTTTGTCTGCTCGGGAACCCTCATCAATCCGCGCACCGTCATCTTCGCTGCGCATTGCGTAAACAGCGTTCCACAGAGCGCGTATGGCGATACGACGAACGGAGTCCCGATCAGCTTTGGTTTTAGCGCCGACAATTTGGCGGCACGTCGCATCTGGGCTGGGCTCGATCCAGTGACCCTGCAGCCCAATCCTGACACGTCGCTAAAGTTCAAGACCAACACCGCACGCAATCTCTTCAATGTCGAACAGGTTTGGTACGATCAACGCTCGCTACAGCCCGAAGGTTTCGAGTTTCTTCAAGCCGATGTGGCGCTTGCGACGCTCGATACGCATGCTGACAATATTCCGACTTGGGCGATGCTGTTCACGCCGCTTACCGAACCGACCCATGCTCTGGTCAACGGTTATGGCACATTCGGTAACAGCACCAATCCCAGCCAAGGGCTGGATTCTCGGCGACGGATCGCCGAGAATATGATTGACTTCATGGGATCGCTCGATGACCGTGATCGGCTCCTATTTACTGATCTTCTCGGCTTTCCGCTGGATCCGCCATTTGGCGTATCGACCAATTATCAGCTCGATTTCGACGATCCAGCTGGCGTCGGCGGTTTCAATTTCAACATTTTCGGTGGCAGCGCATTGACCCGTGAGGGCACAACTGCAGGTGGAGATTCGGGCGGGCCACTGATCGTTGATCAGAAATATGCTCAGAAGGTCGTTGCAGGCGTGCTTTCGGGCGGAACGCGGTTTTTCAACGGACAGCCTTTTTCGACCTACGGAACGACCAGCTTTTATCAGCCGCTGTTCCTCTACTGGGACGTGATCGTGGCCAACAATCCTTATGTTTATGCGAGTGCAAAGGCAGGGAATGGCAGCTGGTTCGATCCTAAGCGCTGGGTTCAAGACTTAGATCCCAACTACAAAATCGATGTCGATGGGCAGCTCGTTACCGGACTTCCCAACACTGAGGCGCAAGGCATCGCGACGAACACCCCGAAGTTCGGAACCGTGTGCGCCAATGGCGTCAATGGGGTCCAGGGCTGCGCCAGCATTACAGGTTCAAATCCTGAGCCGTCGGGAACGCCCATCCAGATCGCTGGTGGCCCGGGCACCACAAACTTCGTGCCCAACAACGTGTCGGGTGACCGGGCGACCGGCAAGCGCGCGAGCTATTATGAAGTCACGCTCAACAAGGCTGGCATCACCAGCCTGACGCGCGCGGCGACGATCGACAGGCTCAACCTTACAGGCGCAGCGGGGCTGACGATTTCTGCGGCAGGCAACCTCACCGTGCTGGGCGATTACACCCAGACCGGTGGCACGCTTATCGCCAACGGCACGCTCAAAACAGGTGAGGCCTTCGTCGGCACTGGCATCCTGTCAGGTTCGGGCAAGATCGATCCGACCTTCCTGACCGTCGTCAGGGGCGTCGTCGCTCCGGGCACTTATGGAACGACGGGCACGCTCACGATCCAGGGCGATGTTATCCTGTCGTCGGCCTCGCTCACCAACATCGACGTGACGGGCACAGTGTCCGACAAGCTCGCCATCACTGGCGATGCGCAGAACACCGGGATCGCGGCGCTCGCGGGCAATCTGCTCGTGACACGCGCTACTGGGGCAACGACGGCACCGCGTGACGGCCAGGTGATCGAGATCATCAGTGCGGCAGGTGGCGTCGATGGTCGCTTTGCCAATGTGCTCGGCAGCCTCGGGGTGTTGCGCCCCAATGTGACCTATGCTGCAAACACCGTCACGCTGTCATTGTCGGCGGGGAGCCTTCGGTCGATGGCCGCATCAAGCAGCCCGACCGTGAACGCTGTTGCCGGAGCACTCGATGCGATCCGGACAGGCGGCTACACCGATCTTTATGGCATCTACGGCGCCATCGACGTCATGGAATCGGGGCAGCTCGCCAATACGCTTGCGGGCTTTGCGCCACGGGTGGCAACGATCGCCCAACTTGAAGCCGATGAGCAGCGGTCGATGGTGCTCGGCATGGTCGGTGACCGGCTGTCGATGATCGGAACGTCGCGGGCGCAGCCTGGCACGTTCGCGGTGATCGGAGCACCCGAAACACTGGGTCTTGCCGTCGGGCAAACCTCGGTATCGGGAGCAACCGCATCGCAGCGCAGCTTCATCGGCAGCGTGACCAATTCGGGACGTGCTTTTGGCGCATTGCCTGAAAACGTCAGCGGGTTCATCTCGGGCGGTTACGAAGCTGGTCGTCCAGGTGAACGGACCAAGGGCAGCCAGCGCAGCACATGGCATATCGCCATGGGCGTCGAAATGGAGGCAGCCGAAAACCTCACGCTCGGCACTGCCTTCGGCTTCGTCAGCGGACGGTCGAACCTCATCGGCTCGCAGGCCGAAACCGAAACGAGCCAGGCGATCGGTTACGGTTCGTATCGGCTGTCGCGCCGGGCCTATGTCGCAGGGATGGCGTCGGTCACCAACACCGCCATCGGGGTGCAACGTGGCGTGTCCACCGGGCTCGATCAGTTCAGCCTCAATGGGCAGACCAATGCGATGAGCTATGATCTGCACCTTGAAACCGGCATGAACTTCGGCATTGCCAAAGGCCTCACGCTGACACCGCGGGCGGCCATCCGTTATGCGTCAACCGATATCAGCGGTTTCCGCGAACGCGGCGGCGAAGCGGCGCTTGCCATCGATGACATCAAGGAACGTCGCTTGGAAGGTCGCCTAGGCGTCCGGATGAGCGGGTCTGTCAACGCCGGTTCGGGCTGGTCGTTCGCGCCTGAACTCGGGGTCGATCAGGTCCAGGCCTTTTCGACAAGCGGAAGTGAAATCCAGGTTCGTTTCGCCAATGTGTCGGGATTTGCCTTCGCACTTCCCGGTCTCAGCCGCGACACGGCGTGGACCGAAGTCAAAGGCGGGATGAAGTTGACCAACGGCGTTTTCTCGTTCGGCGCTGGCGTCGAATCGAGCCTTGGCCGCAGCGATTATCGCGACAATCGTGCGGTCGCGAGCGTCGGCATCAAATTCTGACCTGACCGAATACGGGCCCGATCGAATACAGGCCTGACGAAATACAGGGGGAAGGGCTGTCGGAGCGATCCGGCAGCCCTTTTCCTTGCGTGCCATCCTTGCGCACTGGGGGCACCGCGCTACACGCCAGCGCATGAGTTTTCTGCTTTCGCAACTCCAGCCGATCAGCGGCCAGACATGGGCGTGGCGCGGACTTGCCACCGATGGCGCCGATACGCGTGGCCTTGTCGATCAGTTGCTCCTGGCGCGCGGCTGTCCGGTTGATGCGCTCGATGCGCATCGCAATCCCACGATCCGCGCGTTCATGCCCGACCCATCGATTTTTCGTGATATGGACAAGGCCGCTGTCCGGCTTGCAGATGCGGTGGTCGCTGGCGAACAGGTCACAATCTTCGGCGATTACGATGTCGATGGAGCAACCTCTGCGGCGCTGCTGATCCGCCTGCTGCGCGATGTGGGGCTTCTGGCAGGCCATTACATCCCCGATCGGCTGATGGAAGGCTATGGCCCGTCTGGCGAGGCGCTCGTGACATTGGCGCAGCAGGGATCGAGCCTGATCGTGACGGTCGATTGCGGCGCGCAAGCGTTCGAAGCGCTGGCGATGGCACAGGCAGCTGGTGTCGATGTGATTGTGGTCGATCACCACAAATGCGCCAGCACGCTTCCTGTTGCGCACGCGCTCGTCAATCCCAACCGGCTCGACGAAGGGGAAGGGGCCGCGCATGGTCACCTTGCCGCGGTGGGCGTTGCCTGGCTTCTCGGCGCGGCGCTGCTGCGCGAGTTGCGGGGACGGGGCTGGTTCGATGGCCGAAAGCCGCCCGATCTCCTTGAACTGCTCGATATTGTGGCGCTTGGCACCGTGGCCGATGTCGCGCAACTCAAAGGCCTCAACCGTGCGTTCGTGGCGCAAGGGCTGAAGATCATGGCGGGCCGACGAAACGTCGGGCTTGACGCGCTGATCACCGTTTCACGGTTGACGCTCGCGCCGCAATGTTCGGATCTTGGCTTTGCACTTGGTCCCCGGATCAACGCGGGTGGACGCGTTGGCAAATCCGATCTGGGCGTGCGGCTGCTGATCACCGAAGATGCCGATGAAGCGCAGGCCATCGCAACCGAACTCGAAGCCCTCAATATCGAACGTCGCGCGATCGAGTCGCAGGTTCAGGAGGAAGCCGATGCGATTGCGGTGCGCCAGGGCAATCGTGCGGTGGCGATCGTGGCAGGGCAGGGGTGGCATCCTGGCGTGATCGGAATTGTGGCGGGCCGACTGAAAGAAAGGCTGAGGCGCCCTGCCATCGTCATCGCGGTCGATGCCGATGGCATTGGAAAAGGGTCGGGTCGATCGATCGCGGGGGTGGATCTTGGTGCGGCGGTGCTTGCCGCCAAAGAGGATGGCCTTCTTGTGGCAGGCGGCGGCCATGCGATGGCGGCAGGGCTGACTGTGAAGGCGGACAACATCGATGCGTTCGCAGACTATCTCGATGCGCGGCTGTCGGGCGATGTTGCAAAATCGGGCGAGGGGCGCGCTTTGCTGCTCGACGCGGTGGTGTCTGCGCGCGGCGTGTGCCCCGTTCTGGTCGAATCGATGGAGGCTGGCGGTCCATACGGCATGGGCTGGCCCGCGCCGCGTGTTGCCGCAGGGCCAATGACGGTCATGACAGCAGATATTGTCGGCAAGGATCATGTCCGCGCGGTCATGGCAGGCGAAGACGGTGCGCGGCTGAAGACGGTTGCATTCAGGCAAGCCGAAACGCCGCTTGGTCAGGCATTGTTATCGGCGCCGCGCGGGCGAAAGCTATGGGCGGCAGGGCGGATCAAGCGCGATGACTGGAGCGGGAGGCCACAAGCCGAACTCCACATCGACGATATCGCGTGGACCGATTGACCGATGGGCCATACAGGCGCTTGACCAAGCGGGCATTTGTGCTAACCGGCCCGCCTGTTCGTCACCGAACGGCCCCTTCGTCTAGCGGTTAGGACGCGGCCCTTTCACGGCTGAAACACGGGTTCGATTCCCGTAGGGGTCACCACCGGCCAGACCGGTTGTTTGATCGATGTTTCCTTAAATTCATGCCGAGGCTTAGCGATTGTTCGCAAGGGGCATCGGATTTGCGGATATTCGATGCCCTGCGAGGACTATATCTGCGGCTCCTGATCGTGTGCGCCCGTCGCAGTGTACCGGAGAAACTGGCGTCAGCTGCTCCAGATACGTTCATGGACATTCGCCAGCAATCGCCCAATTACATCGGAAAGACATGAGCAAACTCACTGTCGTAAGGGTTCGCAATGTCAGCCCGGGGCGTGTTGGCGAAGGCAAGCCGTAGGGATATAGCTTTCAACCTGCGTTGTTGATTTCCGCTTTCGCTGTTTCAACCAGAGCGTTGTAATCGTCAGAAAATGCTTCGTCGATAATCGCCTCCAATTGTGCCTCGACGTCACAAAACACGCTAAAAATCACACCATCCATGACAGCCGGAATTCCAGACTCAATATTTCCAACCCAGTCAAACAGCACCAAGGCCTGAGCTTTAGTAAGCTGGAGCTGAACACCGCGAACTTCAGTCACAAGGCCCGCCGTGTTTGGACATTCTGCAATTGCGCTGGGTTAAGGCGGAAGCCGGTAATGAACTGGCCTGATGGACGGACAATGACATTCAACCCCGTGCTTGGATCGAGATAGTGGACAACTGGCTGCCCACGATAGGTTCCCTCAATCCTCACCGTACCGGGTGCGGACACGTGCTGGCTGATCGCCTGACCAAATGCTTGCGCGTTCGCAGGATTATAATTTCCATTGATCCCGAAATCTTCCGCGTGTTTAAACTTTCGCTGCAATTGAGATGAGTCGACTGCAAAATCCCCGCAGTTATTATGCACCCAGACTGGTTCGGACTTCGCATTGCCCGTTACGAAGTAAGTGTGAAAGCCGCTGACCTTCAGATTATAGGCGGTGAGAGGCTCGGGCGTTGACGAAACTGCTGCGACCACGGCCCAGCTGCCGTCATCGTTGAGCAGGCGATATCCGGGCTTGAGATTTGACGCATCGACCCAGGCACCGCGCGCGATGTTGCCGTTGTAAACATGGCCTTCGGACGAAGGTGGTGCGGCCGCGCCTTCCGGCAATTGCACGAAAATCGGGTGGATCGCATTTGAAACCAGCGTTTGCTGGTTGCCGCTTTCGGCGTCGCGAATCGCGATCCTGACGGTGACTTTGTAAGGGTTCGAATATTGCGCCTCGACGAGGCGATAGCCCATCTCACCTGTCTGCTGATCGCGTGCCCAGACCTTGTCGGTGCCTGCCTTGATGTCCTTGATCGGTGTAAGGCCCAGCATCGTGCGCACGAACATGTCACCTGAGAACGAACAGGTGCCGCCGCGCTGCCGCTCGGAGCGACGGGGTGCTCGCGTCAGCGATCCACCACCGCGGCGCATTACTGCCGAAACGCCAGGGATCGCAGATACGACGAGCCCGGTGCCGGTTGTTGCGTCATGTGATTGGTAGGTGTTGTCGCGGTTCGCGTTTTCTGTGCCGACTGTATTGAATGCGCGCGCTTGAAACAGGCTGTCGATACCGACATTCAGACTGGTCGAAACGTTGCCAATAAATTGCTGCACCGTGGTTGGAAGAATCCGCGACTGCACGGCGCCGATGCCTTCGCTAACGACGTATCCCAGTCCTCCTCCACTCGATAGCACACCGATCGTGCCGTCGATGACTGCACGTCGCAATGGCGAACCATTGTTATAATATTCGCCAATCGAGCCAACGGCCGCGTGCGCAAGGCTTGGCCGATTGTCGCCGCTCCCATTGCGATAGCCAGTTACGATGATGTCTGCGACAGCGGTTTCGGTATCGGTTTGCGGTGCAGCGCCCGATGAGGGTGGGGGCGGAGCAACCGGCGCGAACGTGGACTGATCCGGCGCGCGAAAGGCCACTGGCCGTTCATTGCGCCGACGATCTTCATATTGAACCGTAACAGTCTGACGCAACACGAATTGATAATCCTCCGATTGCACTTCTTGGCGAGCAACAGCAGGATCCCAATTCTGGGCAACGAGCACGGCTATCGCATCTTCGGATATCCGAGGCAGCTCAGAAGCGATGAACGTATCGCGATCAATAAATGTCGCGCCGAGCTGATTAAAAAGCTTCTCAACCGCCGAGTCATTGCGGGAGTCCGGACTGCCCACGATCGAGTCCCAGTTTTGAACCTCGCCAATCGCGTCTTGGATTAGGCCGAGCGGGCGGGTGCGCAGCGCCGTGACACCGGTCATGATGGTGCTGCGATACAGGCCATTCCTCCGCCCATTGGCGATATCTGTCACCAGATTGTAAACCTCGGTCGCCGCCGCGACGTCGACATAGATCCCGAAGCCGACCGCGCTGTCCTTGGTCACGACCTGGCTGCGGGTGATGTCGCGATTGACGTCCGGTGCGCCGCTGTAAACGGTCAGTTCGCCAGCCCCGACCGTCGCACGGGTGTTCTGCGCGAATGCGGTGCTGGCGTAATAGGCGTCGATCACGGGCCAGTTGGCCCCTGACGCGCCATCATCGAAGACATTGTTGAAATCGATCGACGCGCCAAAGCCGTAATCGATGCTGTTTGCGGCATCACCGATATCGGATACCGAAAGGCTGCCGGTGCGCACGATCAAACGGCCCGTGTCTACGCGGTTGCCGTCAATCGCTGCGATGACGCCGCCGACCAGCCGGATGTCACCTGCGACATTGGCAAAGAGTGCGCCGTTCTTCGCTGTCAGCGCGCTTTGTTCGAAAACGCGGCCCGAACTGCCGAGCGCATAATCGTAATTGACGCCTGCGCTGAATCCCGAGCCTACTCCTGCGCCGTAGCTCAGGCCGAGGTTGAAGCCGTAACCGGTGCTGTACCGGTTCGACGTATCTTGCAGGCTTTCGATCAGCAGCGTGCGACCGACGCTGGCGTTGAGGTCCAGCCCCTGGACCACAGCACCGCGCAAGGTCGCATCGCGGCCCGCAGTGAGCGAAAGCAGACCGCCAGCAACGATCTGGCTGTTGAACTGCGATGTTTGGCTGGCATAGCCTGAAGATGCGCTCATCCCGAAGTTGACAAACAGGCTGGCATTGACGCCGCCGACGACTCCGACCCCCAAAGTCCCGCCGAAGCCGAAACTGGTGCTCGACGCGCTGTCCTGCGTCGCCAGCTGGTTTTGCGCCGAGATGAAATTCGCGTCCTGTTGCGCAACGATGGTCAGATCGTTGAGCGCCGTTACCGTCGATCCGGCCACGTTCACATTGTTCGCGCGGATGTCGATACTGCCGCCTGCAATATTCGAATCGACGACGCCGATTTCCTGCGCGGCGTTGGTGCGTTTAACAGAAGAGAAGCCGATCGACAGCGTGACGCCTGCAGTATTGGTGAGTGCATTGGTGACTGCTGCGACAGTGCGCAGCGTTTCGGATGCCGCCGTAATCGCGGTGCCCGCCGAACCGCTCGAGGCCGCATCGATCCGGCCCGGCAACCCTGAGATCGCATTGGCGGCGGCGCTGACATTCTCGTAAAAGCTGAGCGACAGGCCGAAGCTCGACTGCTGGAAAATGCTGGTGCTGTTGGCCGAATCAAAATTATTCTGAATATAAATATCGTCGCCGCTCAGGCTGATGAGGCCCGGGGCAGTAATCTCGCTGCCCTTGATCGCGAGTGCACCCGACGGCGTGGTCGCTGCCGTGCGCAGGCCAAGCACGCCTGCACTGAGGCTGACATCGCCGCGCGCCGATCCGATCATGCTGCCCGCATTCGAAACGATGTCGAGCGTGGTGATCTGGCTGCTTTTCGATACGCCGAGAAAAAATCCATCGCCGCCAATGCTGAGACCGCTCTTCTTGATCCTCAGGCTATTATAGAAGCTGCTCGAAGCGGGCAGGCTGCCGATGATGATCGATCCGCCCGCGAGGATATCAGTCGACAGTTCAGACGCGATGTTGCTGTCGAGGATGTTGACGTCGCCATGGCTGGCGAGCGTGACTGAATCGCCGATGATCGTGCTTGCGAAGATCGTCTCGATATCGTTCGAGGCCATCGCTGTCGTTGTGCGCTTTGAAAGGAAACCGCGCTTCACGGTGCGGATGGTTTCGTCGAAGCTCGACGAATTGAGGCTGCCCTGCACCAGTATGTTCTGGCCGGTCATCAGGACGTCGCCGATCGCCGAAATGTCCGATCCCGAAATCGCTATCGTGCCTGCCCCGGCGCCGAAACGAATATCCTCGTTCGACGCTAGGCTCGATCCATTGATTTCGAGTTCCTCGGCCGCATTGACAAACAACGCCCCGTTCGCGCTGATTGCGCTGCCATCGAAAATGCTGATGCTTTCGACCGAACTGCCCGTCACACGCTTGCTGGTTTTCCACGTCTGTGTCGTGGTCGTGGTCGATGCGATGCCCGTCACCACAACGTCACGGCCAGCCTCCAGCGAAGCGATGCCTTCGACATTGATGATCGCTGCCTCGACGCTGAGATCGCGCCCGGCGCTTGCAAAGAAATTGCCGACCGCGTCCACTTCGGCACCGGTGACGGCAAGGCTCGAGGAGATGCGGTTGTTGTAATTGCCGCCGCCGAGATTGGTGTAAGTGTATGAGCCAGTTGGCTGGGTTCGCGCGATGAAGCTCAGATCACGGCCCGCGTCGAGCGCGATGTCTCCGCCGAACAATGTGCTGCCGCCGCCGATCAGAATGTCGTTCCCGGCGCTGGCCTGGATCGTCGATCCGATGATCGAGCCGCGGCGGTCATGCACGATATCGCCACCTGCGGTCAGGCCGACCATCCATCCCGCTTCGATCGACCCAGTGACGAGCGCCACCGGGTTATAGACTGGTGGCGGGCTGTAGCCGTCCTGAACAACCTGTTCAGGCGTATAATAAGGCGGACCCCAAGGGTTTTGCGGATTGTTCGCGAGCCAGTCGGCGTATTCCTGCTGGTAGGCCGCCTCGTATTCGTTCACCTCGGCCTGATTGTCCGACAGCGCGATGCTGCTTCCGGCCCGGACGAATGCGCTGCCGCCAGCCGCAACGCCGCCCTCGATCGCGACCGAGGCATCGCGTGAGGCGATGACGATATCGCGTTCGGCGATGACGTCGCGCACGCTGATCGCTCCATCGGAAACGATTGCGATCGATCCCTGATCTGCGCTCACGATGCCGCGCAGATTGATACCGACGCCCGCACCTGTTCCAATCAGGCGGATGCGATTGGCATACATACCACCCAGTGCGCTCGAATCGATAACGATGCCCGACGCCCCGCCGAGATTATTATGGGTGCGGTTGGCATAGCCGAAATCGGCATTGCCGCCTGCGACATAGAGATCGCGCGCCACCAGATCGGCGTTGATGAGCGCGCTTTGCGAAACGATATCGAAATAATCGACATCGCCTGCGAACAGCCCTGCACCTTCAACGCTGACCGAACCGCCGGTCACCTGCAAACCCGCAAACGCACCGTTGCCGTCGAACGTCGGACGACCGGTCGATAGCGTCGCGCGCGAAACGTTGATGAACCCGCAGCCGTTGCACGTTATCCCTGCCGGATTGGCGATGATGAGCCCGGCGCGTGTGCCGAACACCTCAAGCGGCCCCTGCAAATCGGATCGCGTTCCGCTCGTGACTTCGTTGAGGATGAGCCGCGCCGCGCCGCCTGCCTGAACATTCGGGTTGGCAAGCACCATGCCACCGATCGCCGAAGTTCCGATATCGGCGCTATTATTGAAGATCACGCCTTCGCGCCCAGCATCGAGCCGCGAATAGACGTTGTATGATGTGCCATCGGCGCGCGGTGCAGCGATATTGATGACAGGAACGCCGCTCATCGTCACGTCGAGCCCGGTTTCGGGACTGATCACTTCGACCGGTGAGGACGTCACCACCTGCGCATGCGCGATGCCGAAACTTGTGCTCGATATGCCCAGCACGAAGGCGATCCTTACCGCCAACCGGGTCTTGTGCGACCTGTTCATCGATGCGCCCTTTTCAAATCGTTATTCGAGCCGATACTGCGAATTCGATTCTTTTTCTTTGAACAGTTATAGGTGCCGACAAAGGCGCGGCAACCGATATTTCGCCAAGCAAACGACGATTTTGCAGCCGCAGACCTGCGGTAGCCGAGTGCAGGAAACCGCGTTCGAACCGGTCGCCCTGCCTTGGCGCGATCCCACCCTGATCATACGCCGCAAACATGGATATCTGGGTCGCGCGCCCGGTGCTGCGCTCGGTGAAAGTACGGAGCAAGTCGATGGTCACCTGCTGCCGCAAGACATAGCCGGTTCGCCCGCTGATGCCATCGTCTCGAAAGCCGCGCACGGTCGAACTGCCGCCGATGCTGAGCCGATCGACCGGCAGAACGGTGTTCAGGCCCACCTGTCCTCGCAGGCTGGCCAGATACCGCGCGCGCGCGCCGAACACATCGAACCCGGCCTGATAGCTCAGGTTGGCAGTGATCCGCGATGCGCGGACGCCGTCCGATCCGGGGCCGGTATCGGCGGCATTTGCGCCAAGAACATCGAAGCCTTGCGAAAATGCGAGTTCTCCAAACAGCAGATCATTGCCAATCCGGCGCTGCACTCGAAGCCCAAGCTCTGCCGATATCACCCTGTAGCTGTTGGTCGATAACCGGATCGACTGTATGCGGCTGACGGTGTTGTAGATCGAAACCGTGGCTGCAATCGAAACCTTGGTATTGCGGTCGCGATGGATGAGGTTTGTCAGCCCTGCTGACCCGCTGATGCTCGCATTGCTGTTGAGGAATGCAAGATCCGCGTTCCTCAACACACTGCGGGATCGATAGCGGTTCGCAGAGACAATGATCGTCGTCGCGCCATAGGGCAGCGAGACGAATCCTCCGAACGCCTCGACGCCGCGAACTGGCGCCCGCTCTATATCGGTCAGATAGTAAAGCGACCAGACGTCCGCGATGCCGAGCGGGCTGTCGATATCGAGAGACGCTGTCGCCAGCCGACGCCCCGTCAATGCGGCACCATCATTGTTGACGCTGATTGCCGGACGGATCCACGAAGCGACGCGCGTCCTCCGGACCTGGATGATGCTCGCTTCGGGAATCTCGCTTGGCACGATGTCGATGGTGGGGTCAGCGCTTGCCATCCGGGCGAGTTGATCGACACCTTGTTCGAGATCGCGAAGATTGAGCAGCTTGCCTGTGATGCCCGGAAAGGCGAGATCGCGCTCTGCGGCAGTGTAGCTGCGGCCTTTTGCCGCAACGCTGGTGATCGTATCGATCCGCCCTTCGACAACGCGGATCGTGAGCACGTCCGGCGCAGACGGCTTTGGTGATACGAAGGCTTGCGAAGTGATATACCCATCGCGGACATAGGTGTTGGTGATTTTGCGGCGCAGTTCAGTCACCGCCTTTGTCGATATGCAAGGGCCGATCAAATCGGCGGTGTCGGTCAGAAATGTCTGTGGTGCGTAGCGCGTCATACCGGTAATTTCGACGCGGGCGACAGCGCGACACGGGGCACCATCGGTTACCTCGTCTTCGTCGCTATCGTCGGTCGCGCCCTTGGGCGGTGCGATTTGCGATTGTTCGAACTGCTGTTCGCTTTCTCGCAGTCGCTCGCGCTCGCGTTCCTGAAACCGCTCAATCTCACGTTGAACGTCACGGATCGTTTCCTGGGCGTATGCTCCAGACGCAAGACACAGGCTCAACGGTATTGCGACCCATATTCGCATTGCTGCAACCTCCTCCGCGACGTCTACGGTAATAACGCTGGTTGAAAATGAGATTCTGGGAATTCGGTGCGGTTCGCAGGATTGAGTGATGCCAGCACACTTCCGACCTTCAGCGCACATTTCGCGGCTTCTAACCTTCGTCCAGCTTTGATGCCAACCTCAGGGTTCGTATTGATCGATTGCCACTCGTTTCAAGGCAAGCGTCGGGGGATCCGCCAGATAACGTCATAGGAATGGTTTGAACCGATTGCCGCTTCTGATGGATCGGCATGACGGCCCCAAACCGCCGATTTGTCTAGCGAATTCAGTCGGGACGGAGCGTGATTGGCAATGGATCCAACCGTCAGATCGCGATGCAATCAGCGTAAATCGTGCGCCATTGCTTCGTCAGCCGGCCATTTTCGTCGGGGTCGCTTTCCACGCCTTCGGTTTCAGTGACCATGACGCGCCACTGATCGCTTTGCCCGGGCGTAGCTGGCCCGATGCTGGTGGTCAGCGGCACGACGCCGGTCCATGCCCATTGCCCCCCGGCGCTGACCCCACCGATGGTCAATTCCTGTTCGTGGACATCTTCCCAATCAAGGTCTGACGTTCGCCCTGCGGGGAGGCGCTGCACGGCTGCGATCATGTGCCGGTCTCGCGAAATGATCGCTGTCGGGTCTGCGGCACCCAAGGGGAAGGCGGAACCACTCGTGCTACCACCTTGGATATTGGTTCCCGCGGCCCCATTCCGGCCGCTGTCTCGCAGACCGATTGGGCCTGTTACCGTAAGGCGAACATGGCCATCATCGGGCCGTGATACAGTCAACGTGCGTTCGGGAAGCAGCTGCGCAAAATCGCACCGGACAGCCTTTGACAGCGTTTTGCCTGGAATTGAATTGGGCTGGTAACGGGCGACGACGAGCCTGATAAAAGGCCAAACGGCAGCTTCGGGTTCGATCGCCACATCGACAAACCACAGCCCGCGCGCTTCATTATATTCGGGCCGATAGCCGATGACAGTCACCAATGACCCGCCTTTGCCTGGTAGCCTGTGGACTGCTGCGGAAGAAATGCGATCTTCACTGCCGCGATCGCCGTCGATGCCGAGCGTGCCCGCGTAGAAATCCTCAAGCGCCATGCCGACGATCTGGTTCTTGGGCCCGGCATTGAGCCAGACCGGATCACCACCCCACAGGCTGGCGCTTTCGGGATCGGGTGGGTCGAGTGCCGTCAGCAGCACGCCCAACTGCTCATCATCGCCGGTGCGATGCCATGGCCGCTTCAGATAGATGCGCAGGCCGCTGCGCCGCCGCCGCCGCACGCCGAAGGGCTGCCCGGGATCGCCTTCTTCATCCCAGCGGAACAGCGGGATGATCGAATCGATTTCAGGCACTGGCGGCTGCGCGGTGTTGAGGATCGAGATTTCAGTGTCGTCGCCGATCAGCGACTGGCTGTCTGGCGTCGATAGCAGGCCGACAGGGAAATACTCCCTGAACCGCGTTGTGCCGCGGAACGCATACCGGACGCGGCGGTGTTTGGTATCGCCAAACTCATGTCGCGCGCGGTGGACTCGAATCTCACCAACGCCGGGGAACGCGATCATATCTTCGGGTTTTTCATCGGTCATTCCGGGTGTTTCACCGAACACCACAAGATCTTCGAACGGGTCTAGCTGCGTAGTGAAGGCAACGGCATGACGATCTTCGCGCACGGGTCCGGGTGCTGCAATATCATCGGTCCATTCGGACCATTTTGCCTCTGCATCGATCCGGTCGGTGCTGGCGGCGTGGCAATTAATGGCACCAGCGAATCCGGCGAAAGTGCTGTTTTCCGAGCGGAATGGAAAGAGCTTGGTGATCAGCGGAGGCAGCACGGGCCGAGGCACTGCATGGACCAGGCTGATCCGTTCAAACGGGGTCAGCCCCCATAATTGGCCATCCGCCGCTGGGCGTTCGAGCAAATCAAGATCGCGCAACGCGTTGGGGAACAGCATCCACAGCGCCAGTAAATCCAAGTCTTCACGCCGCAACGATGAAGAAAGCCGCATATCGAGCCGCGTTCCAGGCGGAAGACCAATCGTAATCACGCCATCTGCAATCGTTGCAGTCGGGCTATCTGCGCTTTCGAGAATGAGGCGGAACGGAGCAGGGGCAGGCCACTCGCCTTCATAACGCGCGGCTGTGCTTTCGGTGCGGAAGAGGCCGATTAAGGGACTGCCGATATTGGCACCAGACATGCCCATTGCGACACCAACCGCCAGCGGATCGGGCAGATAGGGCAGGGCCAAGCGATCGGTATCGTGCATCACATAATGCCCGGCAGGGATCACGTCGCCGCGATTGGCACCTTCGAACAGCGTCAAATCGGTGACGGGTGTTATGATTTCGGGCCCGGCCTGAAGCGATACACCGGGTTGTGGAACCGTGAGCGCAGGATCATCGAGCGACACGATCTCGCGGTCATACAATGTGCCATCATCGCGCAGGGCCGCTGCCAGCAACGTGCGCTGTTGCGCAGGATCATCAATCGCGACATCGAATTTGCCGTGAAGTTCATTGAGATGCTGCGAGCCTTTTGGGGCCGCCAAATGCCGTTCGGATGTTGCGCGCCAATCGGTCGCCAGCACCGAGTCAATGGCCGAAACAGACGCGATGTAATCTTGCGGCGTTTCAATCGCCGCATCTTCATCAACGCCGCTGCGGATGACCATATGATGCACCGATTCTGCCGGGCTGTAACGATGGCGCGGAACGACGACGGGCGGGGGCACCGGATCCCAGCGGCGGAATGGGATCGTCGGGGTCACCGTTTCGCTGGGAAGTCCTATGATCTCATCAAGTCTGTCGAGCGCCAAAGCCTCGGGCCGGATCGCTCTGGCGGTGTCGAGCTGAATATCGCTGATGCTGGCGCGCATCCGATCGGTTAGCGTCGCTGCGGAATCGATCGCGGCGACGCTGGCTACCCGCGCAGACAGGCGGGTGGAAACGATCTGGTCAATCTCGTCGCTTCCCGTGAAGCGGGCAATGGCCGCGCGCGCGGGCTGCAGTTTGAAATCGGTCAGGCGCGTCACCGGAGATGTGAACGCATCGCCACGCGGCAATATCTGCCGCAGCAACGGCTCGACGCCTGGCAAATCGGATGACAAGGCCCGAACGGGTCTGACGATGGCCGCTATAGGCGCAATTGGCGCCGCATCCGTTGGTGCCGGCGAGGGCGGAACGTTCCCGCCATGAGAATTGCCTGCCAGATCGACACCCCACGCCCGGAACGCATAACTGCGGCCGTAACGCAGCCGGGGCAGCGTGCCCGGCATCACGCGCGTGGTGACGGTGACAGCGCTCAACGCGGCTTCCTGCGCCACAGTTTCCACTTTCTCCTTCGGGCCATCTGGCACAGCGCGTGGCCCGGGCCGGGGGGCTGACAGGCTCCACCCAGACCAGCCGAACAGCGCTTCATGCAGATGGAGCTTCTTTGCCGGATCGGTCGGCGTTTCGCGAACGGCGGCACTTTGCACCCAGCCTGCTTCGGCGTGATCGGTGTAGATGGCTGTGCCATCGCGCAGCGTTGCGGTTGCCAGACGCCGATGCGGGCTGAACCAGCGCGCCTCATGATCGTCCCAGATCTCGACGCGGAAACCGCGCGTGATGTCCTCTGTTGCGACAATTGGCGGTTTGGCAGGCGTCGATTCTGCGGCCATCTTGGTCGCGCGCGTCACCTGACTGCGAACGCCATCGAGCCGTCCGGTGCGCACGACTGTATAGCCTTCGGACCGCAGCGACGCCGGGGCGACCGTTCCCGGATCGCCATTATCGGCCATCTGCAACATCCGTGGCAGCGCGCGGATAAAATTGCCGAGCTTGAGCGCGGCGCCATCGCTATCCATCGTCAGCGCGGCAAAGCTCTTTTCATCCCCCAGCCGCAACCGACCGCCATCCCAGTCTGGCCCTCGCGGTTTACTCAGCAGACGGTTCCCGCGCCGCTCGACGGGTGTGCGTGAGGCTATGGCTCTCGCGGGCACGTCGATCACGAGTTCCGCAGTCAGTTCCTTGGCTTTGGCCAGCAGCGCAAGGTCAGCCACGTTGAGATCGATCACAAGGCCCAGTCGCCGCAGCAATTCGGGCTGATCGCTGTAATGCGCGACGCGTTCGTGAAAGTCGGGCTCGGGCAGTTCGATGGCCTTCACCCGGCGGTCGGGATCGGTGGCCTGCGTTGCCGCCCCTACAGGTTCATAAAAGCGCCGGGCCGCATGAAGCGGTTTCAAAATATCGGGCAGAGGCACATTGTCGCTATTGCTGTCCAGCAATCGCGTGACAAATTCATCCCTATTCCCTTGGTCCTTTTCGTTGAGCCTTGGCATTCCGCCAAGCGTGCCGATCAAGCGCCGGAGCACGCTTCCGCGCCCTTTCATGCCAGGCATCGTTTTGAAATCGGGTGGATCGAGCGGAAAATACAGGCTCGACGCGACAGCGGTCACGGCGGCGAGGTCATGGACTTTCTTGACGTCAAAACTCGCCCACTCACGGCCTGCGTAATCACCGGAATCGGGACGCCGGACGGGGGTGTCTTCGGGGAAACATTTCGACCAAAGGTCTGGTTCGACCTGTGCCACGATCTCGCAGGCAATTTCGGCCCCTGCCTGATTGCGCAGGATCGGTCGCGCTGTGCCGATGGCGCGCGCCCATTCGGCAAAACTTGGGAATAAGCCGAGCGCTTCCTCGACGGCATCGGGATTCAGCTTGGGTGCGACATGAAGCGAGACATGGAACGGCGCGCCTTCCGCCACTGTCAGCGGCAGGACCGTCAGGATGTAAGTTTCGGTGCGCATCGCCTATGCCTCCGCCATGCTGGGCGCGAACGCCGAGAGATAGTCCGCCCATACCGCCGATCCGCCACCGGCATCGACCAGCAGCATGTCACGCACGGTCGGATCGCCATTCGATCCTGCAAACACCCGCCGCGCCTTGACGGTAACCGAGCCAGAAAAGAACAGCACTTCGACCGTGATCTTGAGTGAGGCTTCGCCCACCAGCTTGTCATCTGCAGTGAAATATTCGAGTGCCAGATAAAGCTCGATCGATGCGGAAATCAGCGACAGCACATCGACTTCGCCGCGAATCCGCAGATATCCGGTCAACTGGCCTTCGCTGCCTTCGATCTTGAAATAAATGCCTGCCATGACCGAGACAGAGCCAGACGCGACGCCGAAATCGAGCGCCACGATCGCGCCGAATTCAAACGCGCCTTCGAGCAAGACCATGCCTTCGGGACTGAGCCGCAATCCGATGAAGCCACCGCCGCCCAAGAACGCCACTGCCAAGCAGAAAGGCCTTTCGCGCGTGCAGAAATTAAACCCGACACTTACCACTTGTCCAAGGAATGGCACGCGCACATCGGCACCCAACGAGATGTTGGTCAGCGAAAAAACGCCGATGGCGACATTGGGGAGCGCGATGGTGAAGCCTGCCGAAATGCCTTCGGTGCTGACGTCGAGGAATGGTGGGTCGCTGAAACCGTCAAGCGGAATCAATTCTTTCAACACCTGGACAAAGGCCAGCACACCGACAAATTCGAGGTCGTCGAAGATGACATCGACTTCGGGCTTGCGCGCGGTGCTGCCCCGGAAGGCGAGGCGGTTGAATTTGACCGCCATCAATTCAAAACCGGGCAACAGGTTCAGTTGAAAATCATCGAGCTGGGCGGCAATTTCGGCCCCCGCTGGATTGGGCCCCGCAGCGCGCACTTCGACCGAGACGGTCAGTGCCTTGTCCGGATTTTTCATCTCGAAGATCGGGCTGCTAGTATCGGGGAAGTTCCGCAGTTTCGGATTCCAGACCATCTTGGCACGGAATTCACCGCCGCCGGGATCGAACCCCTCGGCAAAAGCGAGCACCGCTTCGATAACGTCGAGCGCCTTGAGTGCGGGTTGGAGTCCCGCAATCAGCTTGTCAAAGGTCGCGCGTGCGATCGGGTCGAGCGGCTGGCCGGGGAGTTGCGCCGCAAGCGTGTCGATCTCGTTCGCGACATTGGCGAGCGCAGCCGTGACCCGCGCAACGCCGATCGCGGCGCTGTCTCCCGCCAGCAGTTCGGCAATCGCGTCTTGCACTTCGGTAGCCATTGCGGGGAGGGCAGGGGCCTGCGCATATTTCTGCGCTGCATCCTTGATCGCCTGCAAATCGGCAATGATCGCCGACACTCGGTCGAGCGCTTCGGTGATGAATTTGGGCGCAAGGTCGAGCAATCCATCGATGATCAGATCAGACAGATCAAACAAGCCGAACAGCTTGGGCAAGCCAGCCGAAAACAGCTTCTTGGCGTCAAACCCACCGGCAGCGGCTTCGGCGACATCGGCCACAAGCCCGGTGCCGCGCGCGAGGCCATCGACCGCCACGTCGGGGCGGATAAATCCGCCAGCCTTCTCGCTCGATCCAAAATTCAATTCTGATTTGGTGGCGAGTTTGAGGAAGACGTTGCCAACATTTTCAGGGCCGAAGCCTTTGTCGCGGTAAATGTCGGGATAGCTGACGTCGGATGATGGGGCCGTTGGTGTCAGACGCTTGATCGCCGGGACGATCACTTTGGCCTTTTTCAAAAAGGGCGTCGATGTCGAACGGGCTGCAATCCCGCTAAGCGTCAGCGTCTCGACTTCGGCGCTTGCCCGTGCAGCAGGCGTTCCCTGATCCCCGGCAAGCGCTGGGGCAAAAGCTATCGTCTGATTGTGCGCAGGAATAGTGGCGCGCGATTCATAGGCGGCAAGCACGGCGGCTGCATTCACATTGGGGCCTGCAAATACGAACAGCAGTGGTGCCTGCAAGTGAATGCTCGACGCATCATGATCGCGGCCATCGATCTTCCAGTCGAACGGATCTGCTGCGCCGATCAAGGTTGGCCAGAAAAAGGGGCCAGGCGTCGGCTTTGCGAGGTTCGGCGTCCGTCCCGGGGTCAGCCTGGCCGTGACAAATGGCATGTCGAGCCGCGCAAACGGCCCCATCGGATCACCAAGCGTGATGTAGAACAGCTGAAACAGTGCGGCCTGTGGGTTATTCTCGCCGACGATCTTTCGATACGTGATTTTGTTGAGATACGCCTTCTGTCCCAGTGGAAACAAATAGCCCGGTCTGACGATCCGCACATACTGGTCACGCCCCATCGGCGCGATATGATCCCATGAATCTAGCGGGCTGAAAAATGGAACATACCGATCCGAATCCCATTTGGCATGGACGTCGAGCCACGCCCCGACCGCGGATAGCGCCAGCTTGCGCACGCGGGCTGGTTCGGGCCGGATGCGTGGCGCAAGCGACGTCCCCGCTGTCTGCCTGACGATCAGTTCACGATCATCGGCGGAAAGCGAATGGTCGAACGGGTCGCCTGGCGGCTGCGTCATATCGCGATCGCGCGTCCAGACTGCGCGGACAATCCGCTGACCGCTTGCCGTTTCATCGGTGCCGCCAGGATCACGAACGCCCAGCCGACTGTGCCACAGTTCGACACGTTCCGGGCCAAACGAGGAGTCCGCGGTAACAGGGCGCAGCGCATGCGCCCATCCGCCCTGTGATGATGGCGATAGGATCAGCCGGAACGGTGCCTCAATGGCCGTTTCATTGCTGTTCGGACGACGGACCACAGGGAGCATCGACGGAAGGAAAGCGCCCGGGCTGATTTGCAGCTGCTCTGCCTCGATCGCGCTCAAAAACCCGCCCGCAATCAGCCGGTTCGCCGATACCATCGCGCGCTGGCTCTCGATAATCGAAGCAGTTGTATTGAGGCCGGCCATGGCTGACACGCGAGTTGCAGCAGTCGCCCGGACGTCCTGCAACAGTCGCGCCGTGAGCGACATGCGGCTGAGCGTCGCAAGCGGGAGCGCAATGAACGGAGCCGCAGAAACAGGCGTTGCAGCAGGCACCACTGACAATTCAAGCCGCGCCATCGCCGCGAGCAAGCCTTCGATCGAGTAAGCGATCTCATCGCCGGCAGCGACTTTGAACACAAGCCGACTGCGATTGGCGGCGCGCGCTGGCGTCGGCACAGAAGGAAACGGCTCGAAGGGGGGATCGCCCGCCTCCGCACCGGGGGCCAGCTGGGCGGCAAATTCTGCCATGTGCTGGAAACTGAAATCGAACCGGATGAAGCCGCCCGCGCTCCCTGCCTTCAGCGTGGCCCTGTCATCTGGCGAAAGAACCATGCCTGCCCACGAAACCGAAAAGGCCAACAGATCGTCGGGCCTAACGACCTTGCGCGGCACGCTCCATTTCAACGCAGGAACGATGAGTTCGCCTGGCCGTGGGTTGGCGGGATTTGGGTTGCGCGGTCGCACCGGAATCCGGGGTTGCAGGCCCATCACATGTCTCCAACGAGTCGACAGCAACCCTTTTTCAGGGCCATTTGACGAAGAAGAAATGCGATCCCGAATATGCTCAGATAAGCGCCATAAGGCTGCGCCTCGATCACCGATCCGTCAATGCAATCTGGCTCGGGTTCGGTGCCGTCCATCGCTATTCGGTCAGGATTTTATTGCGCAACAATCCGGATTGGCTTGACGGGTCAAACAGATGGCCCAGCGTTTCTGATCGCAAATGCCGGGTTGCCGCGATCCAAATTTTTCGTCCAAGATTCGAAGCCGATTGTCGCGAACTCGGCTTTCCACCGGTCTTGTTTGCTACCCGAGCGCCGAACTCTCCATCTCGACCGCCGATACCAACGCACTGCGGCTTCTCGCAAAAGCAATCGGCACGCCAAGTGCCTCCAAACTCAGCAGCAGTCGGCTAAATTGCACTTGGAACCGACGTGCAATCGGCTTCAAATCTATTATTTCTTTCGGGGCATCTTAGCCGCCGTCGCTTCGATCTCGATCAGGAAGTTCGGCCCTGCAAGTGCTGCGACTTGCACCGTTGATCGCGCAACCAGATTGGGGTTTTCTGCGGTTCCGAAGAACTCCCGATACCCTGCATTGAACCCGGCAAAATCCATCTTTCCGGCCAGCTTGGGATCGCCGACCACAAAGATTGTCAGCTTGACAACATTGGACATGGCGTAGCCCTGCTTTTCGAGCAGCGCCTTGATCTTTTTGAAGGTGCTGACGGTCTGGGTTTTCGTGTCGCCATAGGCTTCGATGCTGTCGGTCTTTGCCGGGTCGATCGGCGCAGGCAATTGGCCGCTGAGAATCAGTGTTTCGGCCCCCGGCGGGATCGTCACGCCTGACAGGATGATTGCAGGCGGCGGGTTGGTGTGGCGGACGATCTCGGCCGCGTTGATGGGACAGGCAAGAACCGACGCAATTGCAAGCGATGCGAAAACTGACTTCATCGAAAAACCCTCCTGTGAAATATTTGGGCGACAAGTGCATCTCGTCGCCCAATTTTGCCGAACGTCATCGTTTTAGAATGTCACGCTACCGCGCACATACCAAAACCCGCCCATGTAACTAAGCGGCGATGCGTCGTTGTAAATCCGCCCGCTCGCCTGAGCGCCTGTAGCGGCATAAATGTTGCGGACCTCACGATCCGGATAGGCATCAAGGATATTCTCGGCACCGACCGCGAACCGATACTTCTCCGCAAAGGTTATGCCCAATTCCAGATCGACGCTGACGTCCGATCCGAACCGCTGCCGGGTTGGGCTTCCCACGGCGACATTGCTGGTGTTGAACGAAGTGATCGGGCTGAAATAATTTACCCGTGCTGTCGCATCGAACATGCCGCTCGACCATGATTCAGCGAGGACGGCGCGATATTTGGGGGTCAGCCCCTGGATATTGTTGACCCGCTGGAGATCGATTGCGGCGGCAACGGTGACTTCGGTGACTTTGGTCTTGTTGTAATTGATCGCCAGCGAAGTGTTGAAACTGCCGAGGCCACCTGTCGTGCGATGCGAAACGACCGCATCGACGCCTTGGGTTCGTGTCTTGAACCCGTTGGTGAAGTAGTTGACCTGACCCAGATCGAACGCATTGGCCACGCCGAGCGCCGCAAGGGCAGTTTGCTGCGCCGCCGTGACGTTGAATGCCGATGTGATCGAAATACGGTCTTTCACTTTGATGTTGTAATAATCGAGGGTCAGGTTGAAGCCGCTCCCCGGCGTCACCACGAGCCCACCCGAAAAACTGACCGATTTTTCGGGGCTGAGTGGCTGCGAACCGAAGAACAGACCGGTCACACTGTCGGCCGTCACTGTGGCGGTCGCGACCGGAATCTGGCTGCCGTTCGGGAACCCGGTCTGGACATTCGAGGTAAACAATTGCCCCGGGGTCGGCGCGCGGAACCCGGTGCTTGCGGCACCGCGTACGGCGAACACGTCGGTAATGGCCCAGCGCGCGCTGGCCTTGCTGTTGAAGGTGCCGCCAAAATCAGCAAAATAATCGTATCGGCCCGCCAGCCCGAGCGTGAAGCCTTCGGTGATATCGGTTTCCAGATCGAGATACCCCGAATAGCTGTTTCGCGATCCTTCGATTGCAGCACTGGGACCGTATCCCGGAAACCCATTGGCCCCGATCGCCGCCGTCGCCTGAAAGCGCGTGCCATCGGGCCGCTGCACCGTCTGCGTTGCAAAAGGACCAATCGCGTAAGACGCTTCATCTCCCAAACCGACCGCGTAGGTTTCGCGTCTGAACTCCAGCCCTGCGGCAATGTTGAGCGGACTTGCAAAGCCGATATCGACCGGATAGCTGACATCGAAATTGAGATTGGTTTCGCGCTGCTCAAGAAAGCCGAGGTAGAATTCGGTCGGCGATTGCGGCCCGAGTGACGGGTTGAGCGTCGATGTCATCCGGTAACGGATGCGATCACGACCGGTCGCGCCGCTCAAGTCGAACTTCAAGCCAAACGCGGTTTCGCCGCGATATCCGATAACGCCCGACAGGTCCTCGTTGGTGCTTTTGAAGAGCGGAACAAAGCCGTTGGGGAAGAACTGGCTCGCCTCAAAAGTCCGCCCGGTGCTGGTATAGACAGGCGCGCCGGTTGTTGTGCGCAAACCGGCAATCGTATCGAGGTAGATCGTGGCTACCGATTTGCCGAAAGTCTGATTTGCCGCTGTTGGCAGGCCGGGCGCAGGGATTGCCCCCGCCACCGTAACGGCGACTGGCCTGCGATAGTTAAAATCGACCTCTTGCTTGGCATAACCATAATTGCCGAAGAAATAGACCTCATCCAGATCCCCTACCGGGATCGCGGAGTTGATGACGAGGCGGTAACTCCGGCTTTCGGGCTGGCCGTATCGGGTCGGCGGGCTGGGAACCGTAATCCCGAGCGCACGGAGTGCCGCCGAATCGGGCCGGTCGCGCGCGCGGTTGAACAGCCCCTGATCGTTGAATTCGCCGGTGAGATTGACGAACCCATCGCCCAGCTTGAACCCGGCATTTGCGGACAGCTGAACGTCTTTGCCATCGCCTTCATAAGTCTGGCCATAGCGGGCATTGACTTCATAGCCGCTATCATTGGACCGCAGGCCGAGGTTGATAACGCCTGCGATCGCGTCCGATCCATATTGTGCAGCCGCGCCGTCACGCAGCACCTCGACTCGGCCGAGCGCTGCCGACGGGATTTGTGACAGATCGGGGCCTTGCGAGCCCGCCGAAAGCGAATCGCCTGCAACTTGCACAAGTGCGGATCGGTGCATCCGCTTTCCGTTGATAAGGACCAGGATCTGATCTGGTGGAAGGCCGCGCAAGGTTGGCGGGCGGACGAACGCCGACCCGTCTGCGCCTGCGTTGCGCTGCTGATTGAATGACGGAACGAGATTCTTGAGGATCGTCTGGAGGCTTGGGCTGGCCTGAACCTTCAAATCCTCTGCGGAAAACACATCGACCGGCACGGCTGATTCGGCAACTGTCCGGTCGGTGCGCCGTGTGCCTGTCACCACGATGTCGCTCGCGGCGATCGCCTCATCTTCGGGAGCGATCTCCTGCTGCGCCTGCGCTGCCTGACTGCCGACGAGACCGGCGACGACAAGCGCCATTTGCGAAATTCCAAACACTCTCTTCATGTTTCAAAGCCCCCATTGTTTTCAGGATGAGCTTTTCAATCATCGTCCCCGCCACCTCTGCTGTGCAGAGCGTCTTTTGGTCCGTTCCTGCGAAACCACGGGGTTGGAATGTCGGTGCTGGCTGATGCCAGTCACCGGGTAGATGTCTTCATGATCTCCTTGCTGTTACGCAGCCGCCGCGCGTGGTTTTGTGAGTGAATGCGCAGTGACCTGCTCGGCAATCATTGCAACTGCCGCGTGAGCAGACTGGATGCCGCCTTCCTGCCAACCGGGAGTCTGGCTCAACGCAGCACTGGCAAAAACCGTGCGCCCGCTCGGCTGACAGAGCAGTCGAAACTCGGGCGTATCGTTGTGCGTTTCTTGCGGTCCCTTCCGGTCCGGGTTCCAGTTCGGCCACGGCCCGAGGCTGAGCGGCACTTTCTTCCAGTTGACCGCAAGCGGATTGCTGCAATCCTTACCATGCCCCGGATGCGCCTTCTCGATCGCGGCGCGTGCCATCGCGATCTGTTCGGCAATCGGTCGCTTGGCGAATTTGGTCCCCGATTCGCCCGAGCTGTAACAGCCCAGCAACATCCCGCGCTCGCTGTGATGCCCCCACGATGGATACCAGATCAGCGACGTTTCGCCGCCGACAAAGCTGATGCCGCCGTAAATCTGGTCACGTTCCCAAAACCGCGGTGCATCGAACGCAACCTTGTTCGAATCATCATATTGCACGCTCGCGATTGCCGTTGTGACAGGCTTGGGAAAATCGGTATCGATCTTGGCGAGCACCGGGAACGGGATCGTGCAGACGCAATAATCGGCCTTTACCGTCCTCGCGATGCCCGACGCCGTTTCGACCATGTTGACCGTGACACCGGTGGCCGAATGCCGGACGCGTTGCACCTCGACGCCGCGCACCGCACGACGTTTCAGCCGGCGTTCGATGCCGACCGGAATCTGATCCATGCCACCAACCGGCTGAAACATCGTCGCCTGCATGTAAAGCTGATCCTCGAACAGCGTCTGGTTAAGCCGTTCATTGGCGAGCAGCGCTGACAATGGCGTTGGCGCTGCGGGCGATTCAAAGCCTGAAACGCCAGCGCCAGGCGCTGTGCCAAATCCTGACCTAACCGTGCCCTTGAACGCGAAATCGCCGTCGAGATCGCCGTAGAATTTGAGGAACGGCATCAGCTTTGCTTTGTCTTCAGCTGAAACGGCAGCATCGAGCGCGCCTTGGTTCACCGCCTTGGCGAGCAGCTCGGCGATGTGCCCGCGTGTGTCGTTGATCGCGGTGCGCATCCGGAATTTCGATCCGTTGTTGGCGACGATATAGGCAGACCGGCTCGAGTTGATTTCGACTTCGAGCGGCACGGCAAACTTGCGCGCATAGCCAAGGATGCCCTCGTGGAAACTCGGCAATCGCGCGGGGCCAGCGTTGAAATAGAGCCCGTCCGAAAATTTGGCAGTCTGCGTAGTTTCGCCGATCATTTCGATCTTGTCGCCATTGCGGACTGTCCAGGCCCGACCGCCGACTCTGTCCCGCGCTTCGAGCACGGTGACATCGAAGCCGCGCTGTTCGAGTTCATGCGCCGCGACCAATCCGGCGATTCCGGCGCCGAGGACAACGACCGTGCGCCCCTTGCCAAAACCATTACCGGTATCAGGAAGCGCCGCCATCGCCGTTGCTGAGCTGAAAAGTCCCAATGCCTGCATCGCGCTGGCGGTCGCGGCTGTGCCGCCGACACGCCCGAAATGCTGCAACAAATTTCGCCGTGATATCATGCGACCCCCCGAAACCCCGTTTTCGCATCGCAGACATACCTCACCATCAACCCCGCAGCCATCTCGCAAATTCGCGGCCGCTGAGGCGGGAAGGCTTCGGCACTTGGCCTCCTTCCCACGCCAATGTTTGCGAATGCGGACTTTTGCGCAATGCTTTGCGGAAATTAGGGGTTTTCGCGCAGTTTTCGGCAATTCGGCGCAATCGCTCGGCGAATCTTTAGCGCTTCAGGAGCAATGCCGGTGGATTCATGCGCCGTGCGACCTGGCGCATCACGAAACTGCTGCGAATCTTTGCGACATGCGGCAGAATCGAGATCTCCTTGCGGTAAATCGTATCATAATCGTTGAACGAGCTGACATGGATCAGGATGATGAAGTCGGTATCGCCCGATACGAAGCCACAATAGGATATTGAAGGGCATTTCACGACTTCACGTTCGAACGCAGTCAGGATGTCGACACTTTGCGACACCAGCTCGATGGCAACAACGACCACGCCGCTGAACCCGAGTTTCGCCATATCGAGCCTTGCATCATAGCCACTGATGATGCCGCACTCTTCGAGCGCCTTGCGCCGCCTCGAAACTGAACTGCTCGACAGATGAATGCGTTCGCCGATCGTCACATCGGAGGCGCGCGCATCCTCGCACAGCACCCGCAAAATCCGGTAATCGGCGTCGTCTAGCGCAATTGCGTCGGAATCTTTCACATGAGTCCCCCTCAAGCGACGGAATCCTTCGGGCCACCTCTCCTGTGCGTCGAAATTATAGTGCAGCCTATCACGGTTCTTGTGCACTGCAACCGGTAGGAAAGTCCGGCAATTATCGCTGCTCTGGACAAGAGATCGGCTGCCCGGCTACTCGATCTTGTGGCGGCGCAGCAATTGTGCGCTGCCAAGGGGGCTTTATTCGCAGATTTGTATTTGGACTGGCCGCGACTTCGGGCTTCGTGGTGATGGCTTCGCCAGCGATGGCGCAGCGGACGCAGGACAATGTCGTCACATCGGCAGGTGACGCATTCGGCGTGGCGGTGGGCAATGAAAAGATCGGCCTCTACAATAATGATGAGGTGCGCGGCTTTAACCCGATCGAGGCCGGGAATGCGCGGATCGAAGGGCTGTATTTCGATCAACAGGACCGCCCGAGCAATCGCACGATCGAAGGTTCGACGATCCGCGTTGGCATCACGGCACAAGGCATCCCGTTTCCTGCCCCCACGGGCATCGTCGATTACCGGCTCCGCACGACGCGCGATGCGCTGGGGGCATCGATCGAAGTCGAACGCGCGGCCTATGGCGGTGTCGCAGGTTCGGTTGAAACCAATATCCCGATTGATGGCGGGCGGCTGGTACTGGCGCTCAATGGCGGCATGAGGCGGTTTGTTCAGCCGCAGGGTGGTCGTGTCAAATTTCAGGCGTATGGCGCGATGCTGCGCTGGAAGCCCTATGCCGGGGCAGAGATTACCGCATTGCACAGCGGGTTCGACAGCCGCGATGAAGATGCCATTCCCGCACTGTTTCCAGTCGGCACCGATCTGCCACCTGAGATAAAGCGTGGCCGGTTCTTCGGCCAGGATTGGGCGCAACGGACCGCCGGCACGCACCTGAGCGCGCTGATTGCCAAACTGCCGCTTGGAAATTGGCGGATCGAAGCCGGCGTGTTTCGTTCGGTTAAATATGTCGATGAAACTTATGCCGATCTGTTTCGCGGGGTCCGGCCCGATGGCAGCGTTGCGGCGCGAACGATCGTCGCAGATGCTGATAATCGCGATCGATCGACATCCGGCGAGGTTCGGGTTGGATACACCCTCAAGTCCGGAGCTTTGATGCACACGATCCTGCTGTCTGCGCGCGGCCGCAAGAAAGACCGCGCATTCGGCGGGCAAACAGCGCTTGCGCTTGGCCCGAGCACGCTGAGCCTGCCTGACCCGAGGGCAAAGCCGCAGTTCAGCTTCGGTGCCAACGCCAGCGACCGGGTTCGGCAGGCGACGCTGGGTGTGGGATACACGCTTGGCTGGGCGGGGCACGGGTCAATATCCCTGGCCTTGTCCAAAGCCGATTATGAAAAACGTATCGATTTTCCCAACCCGGCCACGCCCGACATCGCCACAAAAAGCCGACCGTGGCTCTACAGCATTACAGGATCGGTCACGCCGATGCGCGGAGTTGCGGTTTATGGCGGGATCGTACGCGGTTTGGAAGAAAGCCTGATCGCGCCCGACATTGCGTCGAACCGGAGCGAAGCTCCGCCTGCGATTTTGACGAAACAGATTGAATTGGGCGTCCGCCTCACGCTGCCAGCGCGGATGACATTGGTTGCAGGCGCGTTTTCAGTCCGCAAACCTTATTTCGGGCTTGATCCTGCATTGCGGTTTGGTGCGCTTGGAACAGTCGAAAATCGCGGGATCGAAGTCTCGCTAACCGGACAACCGCTCCCCGGCGTCACGATCGTTGCGGGGAGTGTGTTTGTCGATCCGCGCATATCCGGCACCGCAGTCGATAGCGGACGGATCGGCAGTCGCCCCTTGGGATCGATCACACGGCGGAGCATATTGAACATCGACTGGAGGCCATCTGGCAAGACCCCCTGGTCGATCGACACCGCAATCGAAAGCACATCGGCGCGCACAGGAAACCTCGCCAACACGCTGAAAGCGCCAGCCCGCGCAACGCTCGCGATTGGCGGGCGATATCGGGCGAAGGTGGGTGGCAATGACGCGCTGCTTCGTGTGCAAGTCACTAATCTGTTCGACGAATATGGATGGCTGGTCAGCAACAGCGGCGGCTTCACCTATTCGCCCGGGCGAACCTTGGTCGCCCAGATCAGCCTGGACATTTAGGCCAAGCGTCCAAGCACGCGATCCGCTTCTTTATCGATGAGCCCCGACGATTGCGCAACCGAGCGTGGGGGCAGTTGCTCGGCACATCGGGAGGAACGGCAAGCGTTCACCACTTAATTGGACAGTGGCTGGATGCCCCGCGAAGACTATAACTACGGTTCTTGATGGTTCGCCGATGTCCACTGTTATGGCAGTTTTGCAAGAAATACTGGGTTAGCCGATCCACCGTCGTCCGTTGACATTCGCCTCTAACCGCCTCAATGTGTGGGGAAGGATGTGGGGAAAGATGGGCAAGCTCACTGTTGCAAAGGTTCGGAGCGCAAGGCCGGGGCGCAGTGGCCAAGGCAAGCCGATCAAGGCTACACTGCAAGACGGCGATGGCATGTTTCTGCTCGTCGCCCCAACGGGTGCGAAGTCATGGATGCTTCGTGTCCAAGTAGACGGCAAACGCCGTGACATCGGGCTTGGCACGGCTGATATCGATGGCCTAGGCAGCAACGCTTTCGGGGGAGGCGATAACCAACTGGCCCAGATCTCCTTGATGCTCCGCAAGAGCCTGTCACTTGCGGAGGCGCGCGAAAAGGCTGCGGCGCTTCGCAAGCTAGCCAAGGCAGGAAGTGATCCGAAGATGGAACGCGACCGGCAGCGAGTGAAGATGCCGACCTTTGCCGAGACGGTCATCGAAGCGCACAGCGTGCTATCGTCCGGCTGGATTGGTCGCACTGCCAAAGCATTCAAGGCATCGCTAGAGGAACATGCAAACCCCAAGCTGGGCGCATTGAAGGTGAACGCGATCGGCAGCGCCGAGGTCATCGCTGCACTCGCCCCGATTTGGACCGATAAGCCTGTCATGGCTCGCAAGGTGCGCGGACGCATTGGTCAGGTGCTGGCCTTCGCCAAGGCGCGCGGCTGGCGCGCCGACGCGCTCCCCGACGCTCGAGAACTGCGCACGGGCCTTTCAAAGCAGGTGCGCGGCGGCAATTTCGCCGCGATGCCCTTCGTAGACGTGCCTGCATTCATTGAGGGCGAGCTTGGTAAGGGCGTAAGCGCGAGCCGTCATGCCGTGCTGTTCGCCATCCTGACCGCTGCGCGATCAGGTGAGGTCCGCCACGCGACGTGGGAGCAGATTGACCTCGACGCCTGTACATGGACACGTCCGCCAGCGGTAATGAAGATGAAGGAGGGACACGTCATCACCCTTTCTGACGCTGCCGTTGCATTGCTGGATGCCTATGCGCCAGAGGACATGCGAAAGGGGCTGATCTTTGCGGGTATGCGTGGCGGGCCGCTGTCCGATATGTCGCTGACCAAGGCTATGCGAACGGCTGGTCGATCCGAAACCGTGCATGGTTTTCGGTCGGCATTCCGCGATTGGGCAGCCGAGAAGATGCCGACCATCCCTGCCATGGTAGCAGAAATGGCGCTTGCACACCGTGTCGGCACCGCGACGGAGCAAGCCTATTTGCGCACCGATCTGCGCGACATGCGGGGTGCGCTCATTGAAGCGTGGGGCCGTTTTGCCGCGCCTTCACTGTCCGGGGTCGCGAGCAACGTCACGCCGATCCGCAAGGGTGAGCCTAGTCGAATAGCAGGAGACCGTCATGGGTGAATCGAATCCAGCAGCCATCGCGCTAATTGCCGACATCTCTGGTCATGAGCCTCGCTTTGGCAAAACGCCAGACGGCCAGCAGTGCCTGCATATCGGCGATACAGTTGTCGTGGCATCGAGCCTCGGACTATGGGGCGACCCGACCGCTTGGCCGCTTGGCGATGGCTCGTTGACCGTGCGCTGGGGAGGGCAGAGCGTCCAGCTTGCGAAAGATGCGCACGGCCAGTGGCAAGCAGATGTTCTTACCAGTCCGCTTGCGGGCAAGGCCCGCTTTGTCGCTTATTGGGAAGACTAGAAGAAAGACGCCATCATAGCGGGTGGAGTGCAATATGAACCCAAAACTCCCAACATAGACCGTGCCATCCTGTCCAAGGAAAAGTTTCCTCGGGAAAGCCGCTTCGAGGCATGTCAGTCAGACCAGAGCTTGGTTGCAGCCGGCCCGTTTCGACCGATACTTGCGGATGCGAACAGGCGGACGGCTTTTCGGATTTGCAAACGGAGCTTCAAATGGATGAGATTGAAGATCTGCTACGAGAGGAACCTCAGGCGAGCGGATACTATGCCCTGACAGAAATGCACTATGGCCGATTAGGCTGGCTGGCTGAGCATATCAGGCGCTGCAATTTTCAGATCAGTCCTGCGGTCGCTCGTAAGATCCTATCCATGCTTGAGAATAGTGAGCCGGAATGCTTTTTCGAACTCAAAGCTGTACGCCGTGCAGGCCTCGCGCCTCGCGCACAGCAACCGCGTCTCCAGCTTTTTCGAGATTTCGACATGGCTGTAGAAGTTGCACGAAAGGGTGGGTTTCGTCGCGGGCAATTGATGCGGGTCTGCTTTGAGGTTGGCAAGCCCTACGGGTTGAGCGACAAATACGTCGCCAAACGCATTCGACAGTATCGTTCCCGCGCCATCGATTCTGTCGATGAAGAAGCAGCGGCCGAAGCCTATCGTCGCGACAAAGTGGATATTTAGGCACGTCCAAAACATCCGCGAACTTGCTTTGCTGCCACCCGTTTCGACGCTTACGTGCTGTATCCGCTTTCAACCGGAGGAATCCAAATGAATACGGATACTACGCCGCTGATCAAAATCGGCTACAGCATTCGCGAAGCGTGCCGCGTGACTAGCCTTGGCCGGACGACGATTTACGGTCACATTTCTGCCGGTCGCTTGCGCGTTGTTCGCGTCGGGGGCCGCACCATCATTCCCGCCGATGCGCTGCATGCCCTGATCTCCGCTGAGGTCTAAAAAATGACTCAAGCCGCAAATCCCGCGCGCGTTCGCGGACGTCGTCCTGTGGATGGAGAACGCGGCCGCGAGCTGCGTACGATCGCAGCATATCTGCAGTGCAACGCTGACACTCCGGCTGATGTGCCTGATACGACAAAGCCAAAACTCAAACTTTTGAAACTTCACCGCGACGGTCAATTCTGCGGTGCAGTGTTGCCAGCTGAGCTGGACAAGAATGGCGCAGAACTAAGCTTTTTTATCGATGAATCGTCCGCCCCTCACGTGACGCGCGATTCTGGTGGATCAACGATTGGGACGTCTCCAAAGCATTGCCGGGGCGGGACACGCCTCCGCGCAGACCGGGTGAGCGAGCACCTGACGCGAGCTCAGGTCGACAACCTGATCGCAGCGACACGTCATGCAATTACGCTCGGCTTGGAGTTCACGCGGATGATCACGATTCATTGGGAAAGGGCGGGTGTGTCGCTCGAGGACATCGCAAAGGCGACGGGTCGCTACCTTGACCTGCTTCGCAAGACCCTGACACGTCACGGTGCCGGTCACGCTGCGATCTGGGTCCAGGAAGGGGGCGACGGGAAAGGTGGGCACTGTCACATTCTCGCACACGTCCCTGCACGTGTTGTCGATCACGTCACACGTCTCCAGCGTGGCTGGATCAAATCGATCACGGGTCGGCCGTATCGTGGCAAGTCCGTCAGAACTCGCCCAGTCGGCGGACGTCTCGGGCTCGAGGTCAGCAACCCAGCATTGTACGGTGTCAACCTTGCCAAGTCGCTGGCCTACCTCATCAAAGGGGCCAACAGAGACGCTGCGCAGCACTTCAATCTGACACGTCTCGCACCGTCGGGCCTGTGTATCGGCAAGCGCTGCGGGACGTCCCAAAACATCGGTCCAAAAGCCCGTTTGCAGACACGTCGCGAAACGAAAAAGCGCACGCCGGCAAGACGTCCAAAGTTTTGAAAGCTTCTGCATTTAGGGAATTTTCTCGGCGGCTCTGTTGGACACTCCTGACAGTCCGGTTTTGCGAGTGCTATTAAGGTAAGCCGTCACTTGTTCAGGAAGCTGGCTTTCATTCGCTTCACGCTCCATATCGAACGTTAAGCCATCGATCTTAAATTGCTGAGACGAAACATTGCCTGCCGGGCAACCCTGAAAAAGTTGATTGTCACCCGAAGCGTCCGAAGTGAATGTGCGCCGATGGTTTGGGAACAATTATCAGTGTAGACGATTAGGGGTTATGTCGGCGCATAATCTTTTCATCTAAAAGACTGCGTCCACATCGGGCGAGGGATATTACGGGATTTCATTTTCGCAAGCGGCACTGGGTGCTTAATGCAGCTTATCCATGCATGGGAAAAGTGCAGCCAATTTGCGCTGATGTTCAGCAAATTCTTGCAATGATATGGAAACTCTCGTGAACGCCGAGCTGGCAACTATAATTCCACCCGTCATCGGTCGCGGACGGGTAGTCCGACCTACCCTGCTAGATTTACTGAGGGCGGATACGGCGGTCGTTCACGCACGACTTCACGGCCATCCCGGCTTGGCAGCGGTTCAATCAGGGACGATCAATCCCAGCGCTTATACCGAGCTGCTCAGTCGCCTTTATGGCTTTCACTGTTCTTTTGAACGGGTAGCAGGACTCGCGCCCCAGCGAACAAACTGGCTGGAGAACGATCTGGCCGCATTGGGCGTTGATGCCGACAAGCGGGCGGCATTGCCCCTATGTGCCGAATTTCCTGAAACAGTGAGGCATGAATATATTCTGGGCGCGCGCTACGTTGTCGAAGGCTCAGCACTGGGCGGTCGCGGTCTAGCGCGGCAGCTTGACGATTTGTTGGGGGTTGGCGTCGCCGCCGGGCGGCATTTCTTCTGCGGACATGGTGCAGAAACAGGGCGCGTTTGGCGTGACTATCTGGCGCGACTGGAAGCTGTTCCCCACGTGGAAATGAAATGGATAGCCGTCGTTAAAGGCGCGACCGAAACCTTTGCGATATTCGAACGATGGCTTGAAAAATGGGACAATGGCCATGGATAACAATATTCTCGCGCGCGACCGTGTTGATCTGACTAACTGCGATCGCGAACCGATCCAGATTCCAGGGGCCATCCTGCCACATGGTGCGATGCTGGTGCTTGAATGCGAAACACTCCGCGTTCTTCAGGCCGCGGGCGACACGCCCGGGTTGCTGGGGCAGCCGATCGAGATGCTGATCGGTCGGCCTATAGATGCGCTGTTTTCGAGCGATCAGGTCAATCGGCTTAACGCTCTGTGCAAGGAACCCGACCTCCATAGGCCGCGTCACATGCTTGATCCCGTGATGCGCGTCTTTGATGATCGCGCACTCGATGCGAGTGCGCACCGCGTGGACGGCAATCTCGTCATCGAATTTGAAGCCGGCGAGCTGGAAGATAGTTTTGCAAGCGATCCGCTTGCCGCCGTGCAAGTCATGGTTGAAGGTTTTGGTAGCGCCACATCGCTGTACGCGCTGTGTCAGATGGCGACGGCCAGAGTGCGCCATGTCGCCCAATATGACCGCGTAATGATCTACCGCTTTATGGCCGATGGGTCTGGCTGGGTAATCGCCGAAAGCCGCGAGCCGTCGCTCGCTCCATTCCTCGATCTGCATTACCCTGCTGCCGATATTCCGCAGCAGGCGCGCGCGCTATACCTGAAAAGCTGGCTGCGGCTTATCACGCAGGTCGATTACGACCCCGCGCCGCTGACGCCGACACTCAACCCACGGAATGGCAAGCCGCTCGATATGAGCTTTGCCATCCTTCGCGATGTGTCGCCGATCCACCGCGAATATCTGCGCAACATGGGTATCGACGCGTCAATGTCGATTTCTATCATCGTCGCTGGCGAATTATGGGGCCTGATTGCGTGCCACAATAACAGCCCGCGTGTCCTTCCGCGTCATTTGCGAGCAGTGTGCGAGCTGTTCGGATCGATGTTTTCTCTCCAGCTCGAAGCGCGCGAGAAAAGCGAACAGTTCGAGGCGCGGCTCGCCAGCCGCAAGATCCTTCAAGAGTTGATGCTCAACTTGGCCGGCGTCGAGAATTATGCCTACGGCCTGACTCAGCAAACGCCGAACCTTCTCGACTACATACACGGCGGCGATATCGCGCTCGACGGGTCGCGTGGGGGCGGGGTCGCCGTGCGTGTCGAGGGCGAGATAACCTTTTTGGGCATCACGCCCAATCGCGAACAGATCATGGCGCTTACTAACTGGTTGACGTCGTATATGGTCGAGACCGAGGGCGTCTTTTCGACCGATAGGCTCAGCGAGATTTACGCGCCGGCAAAAGAGTTCACCGCCGTCGCATCAGGCTTGCTGGTCATCGCGGTCTCGCGCGATCCATCCGACTTCATCCTGTGGTTTCGGCCCGAGCTTGTCGAAACCGCGCTCTGGGCGGGC
>JANOQL010000149.1:0-3376 GCA_031414835.1 Sphingomonadales bacterium
AGGCCAGACGCAATACCGGCTGCGCGATTGGGGCGTCAGCCGCCAGCGGTACTGGGGAACGCCGATTCCCGTCATCCACTGCGAATTTTGCGGCGTGTTGCCGGTGCCACGGTCGCAATTGCCGGTGGTGCTGCCCGAAGATGTCGATTTCGACACGCCGGGCAATCCGCTCGACAGGCATCCGACATGGAAAGCTGTCGATTGCCCCAATTGCGGCGTGGCGGCGCGGCGTGAGACCGACACGCTCGATACCTTCGCCAATTCGAGCTGGTATTTCCTGCGATTTGCCAGCCAGCCGTCTGACAAGCCGTTCGACAAGGACGAAGTCGCCGCATGGCTGCCCGTCGGGCAATATATCGGCGGGATCGAACACGCGATCCTCCATCTGCTCTACGCGCGCTTCTGGACGCGCGCGCTGCAAAAGATCGGCAAACTCGATTTCGCCGAGCCGTTTGCTGCTCTGTTCACGCAGGGGATGGTGACGCATGAGACGAACCACGTGTTCATTGAACGGGATGCGACAGAAGAAGAGAAAAGCAGACTGGGTAGTAATCGAATTTCAGTCCAAACGTGGATCGCACCTACCGATTTCGTAATCGATGCGAAGGGTCAACGCAGACTATCGAGCGGTGAAAAAGTTTTTACCGGCCGCATCGAGAAGATGTCGAAATCGAAGAAGAATGTCGTCGATCCCGATCCGATGTTCGATCAATATGGTGCCGATGCGGTCCGCTGGTTCATGCTCAGCGATTCGCCGCCCGAACGCGATCTTGAATGGTCCGAAAGCGGGATTGAGGGGACGTGGCGGTTTGTGAACCGCGTGTGGCGGTTGTTCAGCACTAACTCGCCACCATTGCCTGCACCGGGCAAAGACAATCTCGCACCGGGAGCGTCAATCGAGTACGTATCAAGCAGCGATGCTGCGATCCGCAAAAGCCTCCACCGCGCCATTGCAGGCATTGCGGGCGACATCGAAGCACTGCATTTCAACAAGGCTGTCGCGCGCGTTCATGCGTTGGTGAATGACATCGAAAAGGCCGCACCATCTGCCGACCGCGACGAGGCGATCCGCGCCCTCGCCCGGCTGACCTCGCCGATGCTGCCGCACCTTGCCGAAGAAGGCTGGGCGGCGATGGGGCAAACGGGGCTGGTTGCGGCGCAGCCCTGGCCCGATCACGATCCGGCGCTGCTGGTCGATGACGAGGTGACAATCGCGATCCAGGTCAACGGCAAGCTGCGCGACACGCTGACGTTGCCCAAGGATGCAACCAAGGACGCGCTTGAGGCCGCCGCGATGGCATCGGATAAGGTCATCCGCAGCCTCGATGGCGCAATTCCGAAGAAAGTCATTGTCGTGCCCGGGCGGCTGGTTAACATCGTCGCATGACCAATTCCGCTTATCCTGAGCCTGTCGAAGGACTGCCCTTTATCGCAACAAAGAAGGCAGGACAGGGGTTGTTGCTTCGCAACGCCTTCGGCCCCGCCAAGCTCAGCCATACGGTGGGGGCCGCATTATTGGCTTTGCTGCTCCCAGGCTGCGCGCTCCGGCCGCTCTATGGCAGCGGCGAATCGAGTGCGACGGTGCAGGCGCTGAGATCGGTGTCGGTCGCGCCCATAGATGGCAAGGCGGGCTGGCTGATGCGCAACGCGCTCAATGACCGGCTGCAAGCGCCACGTGGCGAAGCGGCACTTTACCGCCTCGAAGTCGAGCTCGACGATCAGATCTCGGGCTTCGGCGTCCGTCGTGATGATGCCATCACCCGCGAACGGCGGAGTTTGCGGGCGCGGTATCGGCTGATCGAAGTGGCGCAAGGGTCTGTCGTGCTCGATGCGACTGCCGGTTCCGATGCCGGGATCGACGTCGTCGGATCCGAATATGCAACCGTCGCGGCAGAGAACAGCGCACTCGAACGGTTGACGCAAACCCTCGCCGATCAGATGATTGCACGGATTGCGCTCTTCGCGGGACGAACTGCCCCTGCACGATCCAAGTGAAAGCAAGCCGGGGCCAGATCGAACGCATGCTCGATAGCGGCGGCGGGCCGTTCCCCGTTGTTTTGCTGCATGGCCCCGACGATTCGGGATCGCGCGCGCTGATGGCCCGGCTGATTCGCGCATTAGGCACCGATGCCGAACGGATCGAAATCGATGGGGCAAGCCTCAAGGCCGATCCTGCGCGCCTTGCCGATGAAGCCGCTTCGCTTTCGCTGTTCGGTGACCGGCGAATCGTGATCGCAACGCTGAACGGCGATGAGGCGACAGGTGCTGTCACCAATCTGCTGGCAAGCGGCACGATCGCCAACCCGGTCGTTCTGCTGGCAGGCCAGCTCAAACCCGCATCGGCATTGCTCAAGGCCTTCCTCGCGCATCCGCAAGCGCCAGCGTTTGCGAGCTATGCGCCCGATGAGCGCGAATTGTCCGAACTTGCCAATGCAATGGCGCGCGAGCGGGGCTTGCGGATCGATCATGAGACCGCACGCGCGCTTGCGGCGATGTGCGGGCTCGATCGCGCAGTGCTCGAATCCGAAGTTGAAAAGCTGGCGCTCTATTGCAACGCCGATCCAACGGCTCCTGCAACTGCCGATATGCAGGCGCTTGCTGCGATCGGGGCCGATTCAGGCGAGCCTGAACTGTCAACGCTGACCGATGCTTCATTCGGGGGGCGTCCTGCCGATGCAGCGGACCAGATGGCGCGGCTGGAAATCGAAGGTGTCGAGGGGATCGTGCTGCTGCGCGCGCTGACGCGGCGGGTGCAGCTGCTGATCAAGCTGCAAGCCGAAATTGCAGGCGGAAAATCACCCGATGCCGCGACAGCAGCTGTATTCTTCAAGGAAAAGGGCGCGGTGCAATCGCAGTTGCGGCGCTGGTCTCCCGAACGGCTGGCGCGCGCCTCCGATAAATTGCTCGATGCCGAACGCACGATCAAATCGAGCGGTTCGGCAGGCCCGATCCTTGCCGATGCGGCGATCTTCGAAATCGCCCGCGCGGCGCGGCGTTGACTCAGTAAGCAAACTCATCGGCGGGCGCGATTGGGAGAAGCAACCGGCGTGCGCTCCGCCTTGCCATTCGCAGCGTTTCGGCTTTGCGTCGGCCCGCAGCCATTGGCGCAACGGGGGCATCGCGGACGATCGCGGCGTCATAGCGATCTGCCACGATGAGCCCGGTCCGACGAGGGGCAAGACACTCGCGATCGAACAGCGCAAGATCGAATCCTTGCGGCACTGCCCAGAAATAGCGGTCGCAATGGCCCAGATATTCGGGCCACTTGCCATCGCCTAACAAATCAGCGCGCGAACATTTGATCTCGACGATGACCACCTCGCCTTTGGCTGAGAGCGCCATCAGATCGGCGCGACGGCCATTGCCCAGCGGCACT
>JANOQL010000150.1:0-2987 GCA_031414835.1 Sphingomonadales bacterium
AGCCACAAACCGGTCGAACGCAGTCGCAACATCGAAATAGGCCGCCTCAAGCGCCATCAGGCCTTCGGGCTTGTCAGTCAGAAACGCGCCGAAATTGGCCTGCCGGTATCGCGGGGCCCAGACTTCGCCTGCCGCGTTGAATGTGCTCGCCTGCCCACGAACGAAAATCGCGGCGCGGTCATTGGTTTCCTTGTCATCGAGCGATGCGTTCCATTCGGCGTCGCGGCGCATCGTGATGTATGACGTCGGGTGGATGAAGAAAATCGCGGCATTGCCTGCCACGACCGCGTCACCGTCGGGTCGCCAGAGTGCGGCGTTCCCCAGAAGGTCGGGGCGGGCGATCCACATCGCCTTATCATCATAACGATTGGATTCGGGCTTGACGGGGGCAGTGAATGCCTTGGTCGGGACCACCGCCGCACGCATTAGTTCGACGCCGTAGAGCCGGTATGTAACCGCGCCAGCGATGATCAGCACGACGATCGCCGCAATGATATAAAGAAATTTCCGGGCCATGACGCAGCCGATCTAGGGATTGGCAGCCGTAAAGTCCAACAGCGGCATCGACGGTTCGTCGTTCGCTGCGACCAGACCGGAGAGGGTGACGCCGAGCAGCCGCACACCCTTTTGCAAGGGAAGCAATGGCTGAAGCAACTGCTCGATAACCGCCGAGACAATCGCCGGATCGGTTGTCGCGGTGGGCAACGATCGCGCGCGGGTCAGCGTGTTGAAATCGGTCGTCCGGAATTTGATCGTGATCGTGCGTGCCGCAATTTCCCGCTTCTGCGCATAGTCGCATACCGAAAGGATTTGTGGGGCCAGTGCTGCGAGACATTGTTCAGGCGTCGTCAAATCTTCGTGGAAGGTCCGCTCGGACCCGATCGATTTGCGCTCGCGGTGCGGATTGACCGGGCGATCGTCGATCCCGCGCGAGATGTTGAAATACCAGCCGCCCGATTTGCCAAAATGCGCGTCGAGCCACTGCAGACTTTTCTCCCGGATGTCAGCTCCAGTCACGATGCCGAGCCGCTCCATTTTCGCAGCGGTTGCTGGGCCGACGCCGTGAAATTTGCGCACCGGCAATGTCGCAACGAAATCGGGGCCGCGCGCTGGCGGAATAACGCAGATGCCGTCGGGCTTATTCTGATCGGACGCGATCTTGGCGATGAATTTGCAATAGCTGACGCCCGCCGATGCCGTCAGTTGCGTTTCAGCCCAGATGTCCGCACGGATCGCCTCGGCACATTCAGTCGCGGTGGCGAGACCTTTGAGATTCTCGGTCACGTCAAGATACGCCTCGTCGAGCGACAAAGGCTGGATCAGATCGGTGTAGCGTTCGAAGATGGCGTGGATCTGCTGCGATGCTTCGCGATAGGCATCGAAGCGCGATTTGACGAAGATGAGATCGGGGCAAAGCCGTTTGGCACGGCTTGATGGCATGGCAGACCGGACGCCGAATTTGCGGGCCTCATAGCTTGCAGCCGCCACCACCCCACGTTCGCTGCTGCCGCCGACGGCAACAGGCTTTCCGCGCAATTCGGGATTGTCGCGCTGTTCGACCGACGCGAAAAAGGCATCCATATCGATATGGATGATCTTTCGTACGGGTGGGATATCGTTCACGTCTCGTTCTATAACCGATGGCTTGTCGCTCGCCAAGGCCGGTGATAGGCGATCCGGCATGTCAGTCGATAATGCAACCGTCCGCAAAATCGCCAGCCTTGCCCGGATCGCGGTCACCGACGATCAGGTTGAGGCGATGGTGCCCGAACTCAACAACATCCTTGGCTGGATCGAGCAGCTTGGCGAGGTTGATACCTCGTCGGTCGCGCCGATGACGGCGGTGATCGCCAATACGCTCCGGCTGCGCGACGATGTAGTTGATGCCGATCCGTTGACAGGGGGAGGGCGGCGCGATGCCGTGCTCGCCAATGCGCCCGCCAATGAGCATGGCTTTTTCGGCGTTCCCAAGGTGATTGAATAGTGCATTTGCCTCACACCTCCGTTTACCCTGAATTTGTCGGACTCGAAGAGGGCGCAGAGCGCCAACGGCTGTCCTTTTCTCGGCGCACGTTTTTCAAGGAAGGGCAGGGCTTCGACAGGCTCGGCCTAAGCCTAAGCGGACTTTAGAATGACGAACCTGACCGATCTTGGTGTAGCTGAAATCCGCGACGGCGTCCGCGATGGCGCGTTTACCGCGCGCGAAGTGGCCGAGGCGTTCAACGCCAATGTGGCGGCGGCAAAGCCGCTCAACGCGTTCATCGTCGAAACGCCTGAACACGCGCTCACCGCCGCCGATCAGGCCGATAGGCATCGGGCAGCAGGAGCGCTCAAGCCGCTCTCTGGCGTGCCCATCGGGATGAAAGACCTGTTCTGCACCAAAGGCGTGCAGACGACCGCCGCAAGCCACATCCTCGAAGGCTTTATCCCCGAATATGAATCGACGGTATCGCAAAAGCTGTGGGATGCAGGCGCGGGGATGCTCGGCAAGCTCAACATGGATCAGTTCGCGATGGGGTCGTCGAACGAAACCAGCGCGTTCGGCAATGTGATTTCCCCGTGGCGGGCCAAAGGCAGCAATCGCGATCTGGTTCCCGGCGGCTCATCTGGCGGCACCTCATCAGCGATTGCCGCGCGGCTGTGCCCCGGTGCAACTGGCACCGATACTGGCGGGTCGATCCGCCAGCCTGCGGCATTTACCGGGATTTCGGGGATCAAGCCGACCTATGGCCGGTGTTCGCGCTGGGGGATCGTGGCTTTTGCCTCATCGCTCGATCAGGCGGGGCCCATGGCGCGCAGCGTGCAGGATTGCGCGATCCTGCTTGAGGCGATGGCGGGGTTCGATGCCAAGGATTCGACCAGCCTCGAACTGCCCGTCCCGAAGTGGGAGGCAGGTCTGAACGCCGATCTGCGGGGCAAACGCATCGGCATTCCCAAAGAATATCGCATGGACGGGATGGACCCCGAAATCGAAACGCTGTGGGAAC
>JANOQL010000151.1:0-3590 GCA_031414835.1 Sphingomonadales bacterium
CATGCGCGGTCGGGCAAGGGGCCGGTGCTGCTCGAAGCGATGTGCTACCGCATGATGGGGCATTTCTTCGGGGCCGATTTCTCGTACATGCCCAAGGAGCATCTGGCCGAAATGGCGGCAGAAGATCCGCTGCCCAAGATCAGGACGCTGATGCTCGAACACCAGTTTACGGAAGGCGAGCTCGACAAGATCGTGGCGGATATCGATGCCGAACTCGAAGCCGCCGCCGATTTCGCGCTCAACAGCCCCTTCCCCAGCGCGGACGAACTCCGCATCGATGTGTTCGAAGAGGAGATCGTCTTGGAGGAGATTGCAGCATGAGCAAGGTTACCTTAGGTGCCGCGATCAACCGCGCGATCGATGAATGCATGGCCGCCGATGAAGGCGTGATCCTCTTGGGCGAAGATGTCGCGGCCAAACAGGGCGGCGGGGTGTTCAAAATCTCGGCAGGACTCACCGAGAAATATGGCGAACACCGCATCCGCGCGACGCCGATTTCAGAGCAAGCCATCATGGGCGCGTGCGTCGGCGCGGCTTTGGCCGGGATGCGCCCGATTGCCGAAATCATGCTGATGAACTTCCTCACGGTCTCGATGGACCAGTTGGTCAACCATGCCGCCAAGCTGCGCTTCATGTCGGGCGGGCAGACCAACGTGCCGCTCGTCGTGCGCACGACAACCGGCGTCGGTGTCGGTTTTGGCGGGCAGCATTCGGACATGCTCGAAGCGTGGTTCGCGCATGTGCCGGGACTGAAGATCGTCACCCCATCGAACCCTGCCGATGCCTATGGCCTGATGAAATCGGCGATCGCGTGCAACGATCCGGTGATCTTCATCGAGAATATCCTGTCCTATGGCGCGACCGGCGAAATCCCCGACGGCTACACCGCCCCGCTCGGCAAGGCGGCAGTCGCGCGTGAAGGCAGCGATGTGAGCATCATCACCTATGGCCGCTGCGTTGCCGATGCGCTCGCGGTGGCAGGCGAGATGGAAGCCGATGGCGTCTCGGTCGAGGTCATCGATCTCAGAACCATCGCGCCTTATGATGAAGCCACCGTCACCGCGTCGGTCGCCAAGACCGGGCGAGCGGTCGTCCTCCACGAAGCCGTCAAACAGTACGGCACCGGGGCCGAAATCGCCGCGCGTCTTAACGAAAAGCTGTTCGGCAAGCTCAAAGCCCCTGTCCAGCGGCTTGGCGGTGCCTTCTCCGCCGTCCCGATGGCCAATGCGCTCGAACAGGCGTGGATCCCAACGAAGGACGGCATCAAGTCCGCGATCCACACAACGATGAAGGGCTGACGCGCATGGCCAGCGAAATCCGCATCCCCAAAATCGGCATGTCCGCCACCGAAATGACGCTCGTCGAATGGATGTTCGGCGATGGCGAACAGGTGACCGAAGGCGATGTGATCTACACCGTCGAAACCGACAAAACGACGCAGGAAATCGAAGCGCAGGCCTCAGGCACGTTGAAGGTCATCGCCGCCGAGGGCGAGGTCTACCCAGTGGGGACGCTGGTGGGGACGATCGGGTAACGACCCACCTCGATCCTCGCCTCGAGGCGAGGATCGACATCGGGCAACCGTCCGCTAATATGCTCCCATGCACTTCCCGATTGTCATCGAAATAGGCTCGGACACGGCAGCCTTCGGCGTCGTCGTGCCCGACCTCCCCGGCTGCTTTTCGGCAGGCGACACGCTAGACGAAGCGCTCGCCAATGCCGAAGAAGCAATCGCAGCGTGGATCGACGCCACACTCGATGCAGGCGACCCTATCCCGTCACCATCACGCCTCGATGCGCTCCGTGCCAACCCAGATTATGAAGGCTGGACGGTTGGCGTGGTCTCGATCAACCCCGCACTGCTCGACGACACCACCGAGCGCGTCAACATCACCCTCCCCCGCCGCGTCCTCAAACGCCTCGATGCGATGGCGAATGCGGTCGGTGAAACGCGATCAGGCCATATCGCACAATTGACGCTCGAAGAACCGAGGCGAGCTGCGTGACCGGTCAATGACGCCACTCGATGCCTCCCGGTCCATGTACGATGCCGTCGCGCGTGGCGACTGGGCAACGGTTGAAACCTTCATGGCCGACGATCTCGTCATTCATGAACCGCCAAGCCTCCCCTATGGCGGCGAATGGCGCGGCAGGGATGCGATGCAGCGGCTTTATGCGCATGTTATGGGGTATTGGGACGATCCAAAGGTTGAGTGGATCGACTTGCTCGGTGGCAAGTCGCACAGCGTGGCCTTGCTGCATCTGACGATGACACCAAAAAAAGGCGGGCAGCGCTTTAGCCAGCATGTTGCCGAAGTAACGACATTCAACGGAGCGGGGAAAATGGCCGATATGCGCATTCATTATTTCGATGCCGACGAAGTGGCGCGGATGGCGGCAGGGGAATGAGCGAGCGGTCGATTGCGACAGGCGGGCCGGACGATACCAAAGCACTGGTTACCACATTGTCAGCCGCGTTTCAGGAGGATCCGGCATTCAGTTTCATCCTTCCTGACCCCGAAAAGCGCCGCGCCAAACTCAAACGCTTTTTCGACATCGCGGTGCGCGAGGATCTGGCAGCGGGCGCGGCACATCATTCGCCTGCATTCGAAGTCACAACGCTGTGGCGTGCGCCCGGGCGGCATAAGGAAGAGCCATTGGGTTCGTTCCGCACCTTCCTGTCGTTTGCCACAATCTTCGGCACGGGGCTTGGACGTGGCGGAGCCGTCGCGGGCCAGATGGCGAAACATCATCCGCAATCACGGCATTGGTATCTGCGGTATGCGGGCGTGGTTCCCGATGCGCAGGGCAAGGGTTGGGGCGGGCTGGCGCTCAAGGCCGGAATTGCGATGGCCGAAGCCGATGGGCTGCCGATCTACCTCGAAACAGCCAAGCTGGAAAATGTCGGGCTGTATCAGCGGTTCGGCTTTGCGATCACGCAAGAATGGGATGTGCCCGGCGGTGGGCCGCACTTCTGGGGGATGATGCGCGGGTAAGGGTCTTCACAGTGGCCGCGATGTGATACACGCCACCCCGTGAGCCTGATCATCGAAACGCATCTGAAGGACGGTACGCCGGTGTGCCTTCGCACGATCCGCCCGAGCGATGAGGAACGGTTGCGCGTCGGCATTCAGGCGCTGTCCCCCGAATCGCGCTATTCACGGTTTTTTTCGGCGTTCCGCGATCCGCCACCGGCTATGGTCAAACGGCTCGTCGCGGTCGATGGGCATGATCATATCGGCTGGGGCGCGATCCGCACCGATGTTGATCCATCCGCCGCAATCGGCGCCGCGCATGCCGTTCGGCTCAAGGATGATGAGACCCGCGCTGAACTCGCTGTCGGGTTGCTCGACGACTATCACGGACTGGGTCTCGCCCGCGCGATCATCGCGGCGGTGATGATCGATTGCGCGCGTGAAGGCATCGCCACCTTGGAGACGCATGTCCTCCCCGGCAACCGTCCCGCCGCCCAACTGGTCCATGCACTTGGCGGCCTTCGGGTCGGCGCGGTCGAAAGCATCGATCATTATGACATTGATGTGGCGGGTGCGGTCGCCTTGCTAGCCCAGACAGCGCGCGGCCCGGTGCGA
>JANOQL010000152.1:0-3273 GCA_031414835.1 Sphingomonadales bacterium
TCCATCGGCGCGCAGTCCGAAGCGGTCGATGGCGACGAAATCGACACCGTAGGCCGTGCCATGAAATGCGCGGTGGGCGGGGATCGACTGGTCGAGCGCGTCGGCGTGCGCGTTCACAACCGTTGTCGCGCCGCCGTTGACCACGAGATAACGCCCTGTACCGAGCGGCGACGCAAGATCGATCGACGCGCCGGCGGGACGTTGTGCGCCCCGATAAGCCAACCGTATCTGGTCGGCAGCGAAAAGCGCGAATGCGACTAAGCCCGTCAGAACGAACCAGGCGGCGATGCTACGGGGCCAGACTGTCACTGGCGATCGTCGACGCAGCGCGATGACGACCGCGACGATCAGCAGGAGGCCAAACGCCCATGGACCCCAATATGGTGGCACCAGCAAAATCCCCCCGAACGAAAGCGCGATGAGGCCAAGACCGGTCGCCGCCGCCTGCGTCCAGAAGCCGACCGTGCTGCGCTGCGGCGCGACCGCGATCCACGCGATCAGCGCGAGCGGGATGATGACTTGCAGAATATAGAAGATCAGCATTGCGAAGGCTCGAGCTTGCCGCTGCGGACCATCAACAGCGCAAGGGCAATGAGCACCAGCAATGCCGTCACAATGGCATATGGCTGTCCGGTCGCGGCCGTCGGGACGATCATCAAAACCCCAGCCCAGCTGTTGAGCGAAGTGTGCAGCAATATCGCGGGCAGAACGCTCTGCCGTGTCTGCGTGGACAGCCAGCCGAACAGAACCGAGCCGGAGATTATGTTGAGCAAGAACACCGGTATCGGCATATGCGATTGCGCTGTCCCGGCCATGAAGAACAGCGGGAGATGCCACAGACCCCAGCCAACGCCGACGATGAGACTGGCGACTCGCCAGTCCACTCGAGCCGTGAGCGCCGCCATCGCATAGCCGCGCCAGCCGAACTCCTCGCCGAGCGGACCGCCGATAAGCAGCACGAAGCCGAAGTTCATGAGAATGAGCGGAATATGCTCGGACGCCGATATTGGTTGAATGACCCCTCCGGCCACCATGTGTATGGCAAGCGCAAGCGACATCACAACCGGCGGTATCGCAAACGCTAACCCGAACCACCGCCACGAAACGCGCCAGTCAAGGCTACGCGCAATCCAGTTGCGCAACCCGCTGCCCTTGCTGAACAGGGCAACAATGGCAAAGCCTGCGAGGCTTGGTCCGAAGCCGGACACGACCATCATGGCAAAACGCCCGGTCGAATTCGGTACGCTCAGCTGTGTCGCTGCCCATGCGATGCCCCATGACCACGCGAATGCGAGTGCAAAGAAGCAGATGATCGCGGTGCTTGTCTGGGCGCTAGCGAGCAGTGCTTTTCCCGGTTGTTTCGTCGGAGCCGCAACTATGCTCACGTTACCAATCGCGTTTTGTCAGGCATCGTTTGCCCGGCGAGCAGCGGTGTGCGACGCCCCCGCGCGAACAGTGCGGCAATGAGAAGGATGCCGGCGATTGACAGGCCAAAGTCTTCAACCATGCCAAGCTGCAACGCTGCCGAGACACCGATTAACGACCACGCAATGGGGATAATTGACAGCCAGACTACCCATTTGCCGCGTGCCAGCAGCAGAAAGCCGATCGTGAATATCGTCGTTGGGCAGGGAGCGACGCCAAACAATGGCCCTGTCATCAGGCCGTGACCGGCCCAATATCCAAGCAAGGGGTAGATTAGCATGGCGTATGCAATGCAGAGTAGTGCTGCCGCGGATGGAAAGAAGCGCCCGCGTTCGAAACGGACATCGCTGTAGGTCGTTGCGGCAATTGCCAACAGGACGGCTTGAAAAGTGAACGCCACCGCAAAGGCGATCGCAATCGGGTTGATCTGAGAAAAGAAGCGGAAGTGGTAGACTATCCCGTTGCAGGCCCACATGATCGCCAGAACTGTCAGGATGATACGGTTGGTCCAAACTGGTTTGAACCACAATGCGCCGATGGCGATGAGTCCCAACACATAAGCGATAATCTGCGCTGGCCAGATCGCCAGGTTATACGCCGCGAAGATGCCCAAGAATTGCTCGGACGTGAAGGGCGGATCCAGCATCACGAGATGAGACGTGCCGGGCGGCGCGCCGAAAAGGGCAAGTTAACACCATAACCGAAACGCATCACGATGTCGGGCCTTCGACCGCGCATCCCGACAAGCGCGGAGAGTTGGGGGCGCAAAGCTGGTACTTCGACCGGCTGGTTTACGAACGCGTGCTTCAGTCCGAGGGCGGTCGCCTGCAAGGCGAAGCGCTGGCACGAGCGGCCGACTTGAACCCAATGTTCGCGGTCGTCCATCGCCGCTACAAAAACGGCTAGTCCCGAAGACGATCGCAATTGCCGAGCGTATTTCTCACTCTCTGATTTGGCCGTCAGGAACAGGTCCAGCGCACGTGGGCCGAGCCACGACGGCAGGGTCGGACTGCCACTTACGGCACTGTAAAGACCATCACCGGCTGCGGCGGCCTGGCGGGGATTGAAACGTAGCCAGGATTTCAGCTCGCGCATGAACGCTGCGTCGGCCATCTGAGTATCGTTTCCCGACACGATCAGGTCGCGCACACGGTCGATCTGTGGTCGGTCGGTCAGCAGGACAAGATCGACCCCCGGCATGACGGCAGCAGCAGAAAGCGTTCGCAGATCGGTCGCGCTTACCGGACGGCCATCATAGTCGGCGCGCGTCGATTGACGCTGAGGGACGGCATCGAACAATGCGTTGGCGTCGGGCGGTCCGGCAGCAAAATCGAACGCGATCGACCCATTGGCTGCGGTGTCGAACGCCAGTGTGCCGGGACGGCCACGCGCTGCCGATGCCAAAGCCAAATTCTCAGCAGCGCAGCCGAGGCTGATGAACAGATGATGGTCATCGGGATCGACGACGGGTGTGCGGCGCGTGAAGTCGGGCAGGATGTCGATCCGCTGCGCACTCGCCTTGAACAACCAAGGCTGCGCGTTGTGACCGTTCGGCGCGAGCGTTGCGTACCGGATGAGATCGAGCGTTGCTGCTTGGTCCGGAAGCGGTGTCCGCATTGCCGCCGTTGCAGCATCATAATCAGCCGCGCTGCCCATTTGCTCGCCGACTACAACGGTTGCGCCGACCGCTGCTGCGGCGAGCGCGCCGCCGCCGATCAGAACGTCGCGGCGTTTCACGCGACTTCGCCCAGCGGCTGGCGGTCGATGCTCATCAGTCTGGCGCAAGTGGCATCGGCGAACTCTTTGACGCGGAAAAGCTCTTCGCGCGCAGTCCGATCATCCATGCCC
>JANOQL010000153.1:0-2439 GCA_031414835.1 Sphingomonadales bacterium
GTCGTCTTCATCAGTGCCTTCATGGCGAATGAGACCTTCTTCAAATGCAACGCGCGGCCCCGAACGGAGCCGCGCTGTGAGCGGGCCAATGCTGCTTCGGATGCGAAAAGTCAAGGAAAAGAGCGGCTTTGCTAGCGGGTATTCAGATACCGTCAGACTTTAGGCCGTCACAAGGGGCGTCGATGGACGCATCCAGTAGAGCGGCAAGGCCGTTGCCATCAGCCCGAAACTGAGCAGGAACGCCTCAAGCCCCGCACCCCATAACACGCCGCACGCCGCGATCAGCCCGATGCCCGCAGCACCGCGTGCCACCCCCAGCCGCAACGCCGCAAGACACCCGCCTGCATAAAACCACGCCGTTGCCGCCGTGGTCAGCCGGATGACGAAGCCCAATATATCGACCATTCCCGGCAACGCTCCTGACAGGATCAGCAGGCTGGCGACCGCGCTCGACCCCAGAATCGCAACCGTCGGCACATCGCGATCGCTGGTGCGCGCGAACGCCGCAGGCATCAGCCCGGCGCGCGCCATGCCCAACGGCAATTCGCCCTGGATCAATATCCATCCATTCAGACAGCCGACCGACGCGATGACGGCAAACGCCGCAATCACAAGCCCTGCCCCTTGCCCCCAGAAGGTTTCAACGAACATCGCAATCGGCGCATCGGCGGCTTGGAGTGCTGCTGTCGGCAGCGCGAAGATCACGCCGTTGCTCACCAGCAGATAGAGCGCCCCTGTCAGCGCGGTGCCGAACAGCGTCGCGCGCATCACGTTGCGCGCCGGATCGGATAGGCGTTCGGCGGCGAGCGATGCCGCTTCGAACCCGACCAGAGGTGCAAAGCACAAAGTGATCGCGGTCGGCAGATCGGCGGCGCGGAATGGTGGGATATCGCTCGCTGACAATGCTTCACGATCGGTCAGCGCCAACCCTGCAACAATCGCGATCACTGCGATCAGCGGCAGCAGCTTGAGCAGCGTCGTCAGCACCTGAAACCGCCCAGCCGCCTTTGCGCCGCCGAGGTTGAGCGCGGTCAGTGCCCAGATCAGCGTCGTGCTGCCGAGCGCGGTGGCGGTCGGGGTCGCAGTCAGCGACGGAAAAAACTGCGCGCCATACGTCACCGCCGTGAGGCCGAGCATGGCGTTGGCCGAGATCAACGCTACCCAGTAACTCCAGCCAACGAGCAGTCCGGGGATTGGCCCCAGCGCTTCACCGACAATCGCCACGGCGCCTGTCGCCTCGGGTCGCGCAGCAGCCAGCCTCGACAGCACATAAGCGAGCAGCAATGCCGCCGGGATCGCGATGGCCCAACCGACAACCCCGGTCCAGCCGAACGGCGCAAGTTGCGCGGGAATCACGAAAATCCCCGCGCCGATCATCCCGCCCACCACCAGCGCAGTGGCGGTCCAGACGCCGAATGGCCGGGAGTCTGTCCCCGATGGGTCGGTCAGAACTTCCCGCCGATCCGGAAACCGATCGTTTGCGGTTGCGATGGCACGATGTTGGTACGGGTGCACTGCCCACAGTTCACAAAGCGCGACAATTGGCCGCGTTCATCGAAGACGTTATCGGCAAACAATTCGAAATTGATGCGATCGAATTCGATCCCGACTGCCAGATCGGCAGTCGTAAACGCCTTCAGCCGCCCGATGATCGCGGCATTGGCAACGCGGATGTCCGACGATGCCGAACTCTGGTGCGAAACGCCTGCCTGCATATGGGCCTTGCCGCCTATCGCATCGAATTCATACCGCCCGGTCATCGATCCCTTGAACTTGGACGTGATCGGCAACCGCGTGTCCTTTGGTGCTGAAACCGAAGAGGCCGAACAATCGGGCGTGGTGTCAGTCGCCCCTGCGCACAGGATGCCGTTGGTCTTGGCATCGGTATAGGCTGCCGCTGCCGACAGCGAGAAGCCGTTGCCCGCATTATAATTCATGTCGATCTCGACGCCCTTGATGTCAGCATCGGGGCCGTTCTGAATCTGGGTGAAGCTGTTTTCGCCAAGGAAGCTATACTGAAAGCTTTTCCATTTCTGGAAATAGACCGCGCCGTTGAGCCGCAGCCCTTGCACTGGCGACGTTTTCCACCCCAATTCGAAATTGTTGATGAAATCGGGCTTGTAAGCCGGAACCGTCGCACGCCGATTGATCCCGCCGGGGCGGAACCCGCGCGACACGGTGCCATAGATCAGCACGTCTTCAACGGGCTTGAAGGTCAAATTGGCGCGATAGAGAAAGCCATTGTCCTTGGTGCGCTTGGGAACCAGCTGGCCATTGTTGAAATCGGCAAGGTTGGTGCAGAACGTGCCGGGAATGACTGCGGGGGCAAGCGTCGTCGTGCGCCCTTGCAACTGGGCATCGCGCAGCGTCAGCCCTTCGGTTGTGAAGCACCCGGCAACGCCGGTGCGCGAACTGCCCGCGACATTGGGCGGGGGATTG
>JANOQL010000154.1:0-6706 GCA_031414835.1 Sphingomonadales bacterium
CTCCGCTCATGTCGAGCGAAGTCGAGAGAGGGTTGGGCTCAAACGAAAAACTGGGTGATCCATTCGGCGATCAGCGCAGGCTTGTCCTCGCCTTCGATCTCCAGGGAATATTCCATCTCCTGTTGCCACTGGCCGGGGCGCTTTTCCTCGAGCGCCAGCATCTTGAAGTGGCCGCGCACGCGCTTGCCGACTTTGACAGGGGCAAGAAACCGCGTCTTGTTGCCTCCGTAATTGACTCCCATCTTGACGCCATCGAGCCGGGGCAAATCGGCTTCGGCAGACAGCTTGGGCAGCAGCGACAACGATAGAAACCCGTGCGCGATCGTCTGGCCGAACGGCGTCATCTTTGCCTTTTCCTCATCGAGATGGATGAACTGGTGATCGCCTGTGGCATCGGCAAACATGTTGACCATCGGCTGGTCGATCAGCAGCCATTCCGACGTGCCGATATGCTGGCCGACTTTGGCGAGCAATTCTTCTTTTGTGACAATGCCCATATTCTGGCTCTCCGATTCTGCGGTTGTTGTCACCACCTAAGGCGCGTCGCGCGCCTGTGTCAAAAGCTGACGATTCCGCAGCGTCAGCCGTTCGACCCGGTGGGATAGGGCATGATCAGCGAGCCATCGGGTGCGGCGGCAAAGCCTGTCGTTGTGGGATAGGCAAACTGGATGCCCTTTTCGGCAAACAGGTGCAGGATCGCGTGGTTCACCTCGTGCCGTGTCGTCATCAATTCTTCGACATCTTCGCCTTCAAGCGCATAGACAAGCCGGTAATCGAGGCTCGATGGCGAGAACGCGTCGAGGCCGCAGCGCAAATAGGTGCAGCCGTCCACCGCATCGATCGTCGTCCGCAACAGTTCGGGCAACGCTTCGCTGAGTTCGCGCGGCGTTTGATAGATCAGGGTCAGCGTCTGGACGACCTTGCGGTTGGTCACGCGCGAATTGTTGCGCACGACTTTGGACAACAGGTTGGTGTTCGATACGATGATTTCTTCGCCGGTCAGCGCGCGGATGCGGGTCGATTTGAGGCCGATATATTCGACTGTGCCTGAGAAGGTCTCCCATGCGATCACGTCGCCACGCCGGAACGGCTTATCGAACAGGATCGCGAGTGCCGCAAACAGATCGGCGAAAATGCCCTGCGCGGCGAGGCCGATCGCAATGCCGCCAATCCCGAGGCCTGCCACCAGCCCTGTTACATTCACGCCGATGTTCGAAAGGATCAGGATCGCCGCCACGATGAACAGCGCAATCGTGATCAGCACGCGGATCAGGCCGATCGCCGTGCTCAGCGAACCGCCAGGATCGGCTTCGTCTGCGCGCAACTGAATGCCGCCGATAATCAGTTCGCGAAGGAACAGCGCCGATTGCGCGGTCGCGGTGATGACGAACAAGGTATGGACAGGATTTGCGATTTGCCCAGGCGCGCCGCCGACTTTCGCAACGATTTCGGCAGCGACCGTCAGCATGAACCACCAGCGCATCGATTTTAGCGCGCGACCGATGACTTTTTGCCACTGGGTGCGATTATCGGCGAGGCTGCGTCCCACCAGTTTCAGTCCATACAGCGCCGCGACCAGCGCCGCACCAGCCCCGGCCGCAATGACAATATCGAAACTGTGCGATTCAAACCAAGCCCATGAGATTTCGACTGCGGCTTCGGTTTGTTGCGAGATGTTGGCAGATGGCGTCATCGGTGTCCGGCTAAAGGCAGGCGACGGCAATGTCTACGCAGGCGAAAGCCGATTGGTGCCAATCGGGCGCCAAGCAGCCTCAGTTGCGCGGCGTTTTGCATAAGTATCGAGTCCGATCTGCATCCCTACCAAAATGTAGACGAACGGCTGGAACGCGATGCCGACGAACAGCGATCCGACAAGGTAGACAAGGTGCGATTGCTGCAAGGCTTGCGCCAGCCAGCCGATCCAGCGCCCGTCGTCTGCCTCGCGGTCGCGATAGCGGCGAAACAGCACTTCCATCCGCCATATCCCGCCAAAATGGATGACGAGCCACAGGATCAACCCGAAATAGCCCTGTTCGCCGAGCATTTCGAAATAGGCGCTGTGATACGCGCGCGCACGATCGACGATCAGCACGCGCTTCAACTCGGTCTGGCCGCCCACCTGTTCCTTGACGACGGTATTGTAGCGGATTTCATTGCTGCGATACGCATCGAACCCGCCGCCCATCGGGTGATCCTTCACATACTCCCATGTCCATTTCCAAACCTCGATCCGGGTCGATGCAGACGCATCACCCTTATATTCCTTGATCGATCCCATCCGCTCGGTGAAGCTCGATGGCATCAGCGGGAGCGCTGCAAGCCCGACCACCGCCATGCTGGTAAGATACAGCATCCGGCGTTTGGTGAAGCGCAACGCCAGCACGGCAAGCAGGGCAACGCAAATGAGGCCGGTGCGCGCTTCTGTGCCGATTGGCATCAAAAGGCAGGCGAAGATCAGCGCGTAGCCGAACAGCGTAACCCGCCAGTCGGGCGGAAAGATCGTGCCGAATTTCATGAGGTAGCGGATGAGCGGTATCATCGCGATCGCGACGCACGAGATGATGCTCGATTCGTAAAGCCCTGTGTTGTTGGTGACCATCAGGTTAAGCGAGCCATAGCCGCCGCCCGAACCCAGCGTCTTGATCCCGCCGACAATCACGATCGATGCGGCAGACAACACCATGAACAGTGCCAGCGATTCGATCCGGAGTTTGGTTCGCAGCGTCAGCGGCAGGAAGATGGCAAACGCGAGCGCCTTCCACACCCAGTCCCATTTCTCCCATGCCGAATCGGGGAAATCGGCCTGCGCAGTCGTGATCCCGCAATAGATCAGAAGGATGAGCAAAAGCATCTGTCGCGGTGCGAGGCGACTGTTTCGCTTGTCGTCGATCAACAGCCATGCGCCGAATGCCAAAGCTGCGAAAATCTGCGAAATCGGCACCGCGTTGAGCAGGAAATAGGTTAGTCGTTGCGGTGCGACATTGTCGATATAGACGTAGCCGAGCACGAAGATGAACGGTCGCCGCAACCCTGCGCCGAATATGGCGACGAGGAACGCGATGAACACCAGATCACGCATCGCGGGGCGAACCTTTGCGGAGGCCTTGCGCTTCGGCGCCCGGCTTGGGCATGTCTTCTGTGTCGAGATCGCGCCTGAAAATCAGCCGCCATGCCGCAATCAGCATCAGCCCGTGCGATACGGCGAGGGAGAAATTGTCGATCATGCGCCACTTGCCCTAATGCGCTGCAGTTGACGTGGCGTTAAGCCTGTCCATGCCAATGCGGTCGCGTCGTCGCGCGGAAATGGAGTCTTTGAAGTTTGCGCATCCTCCACATCCTCGATCATAGCTTGCCACTGCACAGCGGCTACACCTTTCGCACGCGCGCGATCATGAAAGCGCAGATCGCGGCCGGATATGATGTCGCGGGCATCACGGGCGGGCGGCATACTGCAGATGGGCCCGCCGAAGACAGTGTCGATGGCTTGCGCTTTTTCCGGACTCCGCCTGCCAAGTCGCTCTCAGGTCCATTGGGCGAACTTCAATATGTGTCGCGCCTCGCCAAAGCCTCAGAAGCATTGATCGCTGTGTTCAAACCTGACGTGTTGCACGCACATTCGCCGTGCCTCAACGGGCTGGCCGCGATCGCTGCAAAGCGCAAATTCGGGCTGCCTTTGCTCTACGAAATCCGGGCGTTCTGGGAAGATGCGGCGGTCGGCAATGGAACAGGTACCGAAGGTTCGTTGAAATACCGGGCAACGCGCATGCTGGAAACCTGGGTGTGCAACCGTGCTGACGCTGTGGCGGTGATTTGCGATGGCTTGCGAACCGACCTGATCGGACGCGGGATTGCTGCGGACAAGATCATGGTCTCCCCCAACGGCGTCGATCTTGAATTGTTCGGCGATCCGCCACCGCGCGATGCGGCCCTTGCGGCCGAACTCGGGCTGGCACCCGATAACGATGTGATCGGCTTCATTGGCAGCTTTTACGATTATGAAGGGCTTGACGATCTGATCGCCGCGATGCCGTTGCTGCTGGCAGAACGACCCAAAGCGAAGCTGTTGCTGGTCGGAGGCGGGCCGATGGATGCGGCGTTGCGCGCACAGGCTGCTGGTCTAGGCGATGCGACCATTTTTACAGGACGCGTCTCGCACGATGTCGTCGAGCGTTATTACAGCCTCATCGATGTCTTGGCGTATCCCCGCAAGAAGATGCGGCTGACCGACCTTGTTACGCCGTTGAAGCCGTTGGAAGCTATGGCGCAGCGACGGCTGGTGGCGGCGTCGAGTGTCGGTGGGCATCGCGAACTGATCGAGGACGGCGTTACAGGCACGCTGTTTGCGCCCGATGATCCCGTCGCGCTTGCCGATGCCGTGGCCAGCATGTTTGCTGACCGCGCGAATTGGGCGGTCCGGCGCGAAACCGCGCGCAATTATGTTGAACAGATGCGTAACTGGTCTTCAAACATTTCGCGTTATGCGCCTGTGTATGAGGCGTTGGTCGCAGGCCGGCGCAAGGAGTGAGTATGCCCAAGTCCCGCAATTGGCTCGAAAGCCTTCCCTTTGCGCCCATGGTGTCTGCAATGTTTGCCGGGGTTGCCGCAATCCTTGTCGGCGCCACGCCATATTGGCTGTTTGTGCGCAGTATTGCGGCAAGCGGGTTGCCCTTGGTGCTGCCCGCTGCCAATCCGCCGATTGGCGATACGGCGCGGCTGGTTGCAATGGCAGTTGCAGCAGTGCTCGCCGGGCTTGTCGCCTTTGTATTGGCGCTGTTTGCCGAGCGCGCGTTACGTCGCCCGGCGGTGCGGGTGAGACCGCGTGGCGCAGAGATTTCGCCTGTGGCCAAAGGCGTCGATCACGATACACTGGTCGATCGCCAGAACGCTTCGCGCCGCCCGCCATTGTTTGCCGATCGCGATCTTGGCGCGCCGCTGATGTCGGACGAAGCCTTCGAACATGCGCGCGACGAACTGATCCTTGACGCGCCAATCGCCGATGCCGAGGAACAGTCTGTGGCATTGGCCGTGGATACCGATGTTGAGCCAGTTCTGGCCGAGCCTGCCGTTTTTGAGGTTTCGCCCGAAGTCATGATATCAGCGGGCTCCGAATCCGCACACATGAGCGCTGTCGATGCGCTGCCGATTGCGGCGCTGATGGCGCGGCTCGAACAGGGAATCGCGACACGCCCCCAAGGAATGCCGCCACTACGCAATCTTGGGGCATTTCGCGCCGCGCATTGAGCGGGCTTTACTGTTCCCGGTTAGCCATGAACGCTGCAAGGATCGTGTCGACCCGGTCTTTGCCGGGAAAGCCCTCTTCGATCCATTGGGCTTCGACGGCGTGCATGATGCGCGCGACTTCGGGGCCGGCCTCGATCCCGCGCGCCACGATGGTTCCGCCCGTAAGCGGGAAACGGGGCGGTTCCCAGTTCTGGACGGTCGCTGCATCGCCATCACCAAGCAACAGCCGGTCAATCGCGCTCGTGATTCCGTGCCTGTATGCCAGAGCCTTGGGGTCCACTGCGTCATTGGCGGTGCGTGCCGCCGCGGTCACGAGCCGTTTTCGCTGCGCATTGGACAATTTGAGCCGTGCTGCGATTGTATCGACGATGATCCGGTCTGCTGGTAACAACGCTGCAAGCCGCCGTAACGGGTTGCCGTCGAGAGCGTGAGCTGCCTCTCGTCCGACCAATCGGGCCAAGGGCGCTGGGTTGACGATTTCGGGCAGGACTGGCGCAAAGATGCCGCTCACGATCATCGTCTCGATGATTGCTTGCGGGGAAGGCAGGCTCAGGATCGCCAGCAGTTCCATCGCTATCCGTTCGCGGGACAACGCCATCAGGTCGTTCGCGCGCGCGGTGCATGCCGCCATCGCTTCGCGGTCGGGCGTTGGGCCTCCGAACCGTGCCTGAAACCGGAAAAAGCGCAGGATCCGCAAATGATCTTCGGCAATTCGGATGTACGGATCGCCGATGAAGCGCACGCGCTTTGTGGCGAGATCGTCGATTCCCCCAAACCAGTCGAACACTTCGCCGCTGACAGGATCGGCATAGAGCGCGTTGATCGTGAAATCGCGGCGCGCGGCATCGGCCTGCCAGTCGTCGGTATAGGCAATCGTCGCGTGCCTGCCGTCGGTCGCGACATCCTTGCGCAGTGTCGTGACCTCGACCGGCCCCGATGACAGAACCGCCGTTATGGTGCCATGCGCAAGGCCGGTCGGCACCGCCTTGATCCGTGCCGCCCTGAGCCGTTCAAGCACGGCTTCGGGTGTCAGGCTGGTTGCAAGATCGATATCTTTCACAGGCTGGCTGGCCAGCGTGTCACGAACAGCCCCGCCAACAACCCGCGTCCGACCAGCGCGTGCGTCGAGCACGCCGAACAGCAGCGTCATTCCCTCACGCGTATTCCATGGCGGACTGTCGATCTTCATGGTTGCCATTGCAGACGTCGCGAAAGGTTTACGATCATCGCCGCAGTCGCGCCCCAGATGCGAAAGCCATCCCAGTGCATTTCGAAAAAACGGCGACGCGATCCTTGAAAATCGATCTCCTGTTCTGTGTGATTAGCCGGATCGAGCAGCCAAGCCAGCGGCGCTTCGAAAATCGCCGCCACCTCTTCATCATTGGCGACGAGCGTGAGATCGGCGGGAATCACGCCCAGCACCGGCGTCACCTCATACCCGGTGATCGTGCAATAGGGATCGGCA
>JANOQL010000155.1:0-1568 GCA_031414835.1 Sphingomonadales bacterium
GCCGACAGCTTTTTCGGCGCGGAGTTTGCGGCAGGGGCGGCCAAGGCGGCGCGGGTGAAGTAAAAAAACCCTCCGTCACGCCTTCGTTGCGCTATGGCGCGCCACCTCCCCTTCAAGAAGGGGAGGTGGGCCGCGCAGCGGGTCGGAGGGGTCTTCTTGCCGCCCCGCAACACTGCGCGCCACCTTGCGCGCCACGCGGCGGTTTTGTTTGGCGGCTTCGCGTTCGAGTGGATTGACCAGCGCTTCGTAGCGCCCGAACAGATGTTCGACGCGATCGCGATCCGATGCGAAGGGTGCGGCCCGATACAGCCGGTCAACCGCAGTATCGAGTGCGGTGTGCGCGCGGCGGAGGTTGGCGGGCATCGTATCGGGATCGTAAAGATCGGCGAGGCTCGACGTCGGATGGCTGCTGCGCGCATCGAGCACGGCTTGCGCGAGGCCTTCGATTCGGGTGCGCTGCGCGGGGGTGGCTTCGGGCCAGGGGAAGGTGTTGTAGACGAGGCCGGATGTATAGCTGTAGTCGCTCTTCAGGCGACCACCGACATGGGCAAGCCATGCAACATGGGCGCGACTGGTTATTAGTGCGAAATCCCACAAGCGCGCATCTGCCAGAATTCGGAGTTTCTGACTGGCGACAACGTCCGGTCCAAGCCATCCAACTGGCACATACTCCCGCCTTTCCGAACTGGTATTCGGCACAACGAGATAGTCGGCATCAAGCCGTTCATCGACGCCGAGTTTGGTTGGATACGCCGACATCGCGATTGTGCTGGGGCGGGTGCTGCCAGCCCGGTAGTCTTTCAACTGTCGCATCCGTTCAGTGACGAACGGCAGTGATCGAAGGAGCGTGGGGTCAGCCTCGGCTAAATATAGTATCCATCTGGTGAACCCGTTGATGTATTCCTCTCCGCCTAGGAACTCCCTGAAAAGCGGCTCCGCTTTTGGTTCGGCTGTGAGGAATGCCTGACGCTCGGTATGAGTGAAGGTCAGAATCCCGTTGTCGATCATTTGAACACCGGACTTGAGCTTTGGCGCCCCATTGATCGGCCTCGATTCCTCCTTCACCACCAGATGCCGGTTCGCCACACCTCTCGCATCGAACAGATACGCCGTCAGCGCGCTGTGCTGGCTTTCGACGGGGGTGCCCTTGATATCGGGATAGCTGAACAGCCGTTTTTCCTCAGGCTCGTGGTCGCGGTGCGCCAGCCCGATGATGACGCAATGGACATGCGCTTTCCCTCGCGCCTCGCTGCCCCAGCTAAACGTCCGATGTGCGAACGCGATTTCCATGCCGAGCCGGTCGAACAGGATCGGCCAGAGCTGCGCCACCTGTTCGCCCTGCGTGATCGAATTTGTGGCGACAAAGGCAATGCGGATGCGGCGGTTGGGTATTCCCCTCCCGCTTGCGGGAGGGGAGAAGCGCCACCCACATACGCCCCGGCCTTGATGAACCATGCCGCGACATAATCGAGCGTGCCGCCGCTGCCGCCCAAATTGGCGATCCGCCGCACCTGCGCGCGCTGGTGTTCGCTCTGGAACTTCGCGCCGACAAATGGCGGGTTCCCCAT
>JANOQL010000156.1:0-2815 GCA_031414835.1 Sphingomonadales bacterium
CCGGTTCGACGATCCGATGACCAAGAAGGATATGGGCCTCGTTCCCTATGCTATCGTCAAGGGCAAGACCGGCGATGCGTGGGTGAAGGCAGGCGGCACCGATTATTCGCCGTCGCAGATTTCGGCGTTCACGTTGCAGAAGATGAAGGAAACCGCCGAGGCGTATCTGGGTGAAACGGTTACTCAGGCCGTCATCACCGTTCCTGCATACTTCAACGATGCGCAGCGCCAGGCAACGAAGGACGCAGGGCAGATTGCGGGCCTCGAAGTGCTCCGCATCATCAACGAGCCGACTGCGGCGGCGCTCGCCTATGGCCTCGACAAGAATGACGGCAAGCTGATCGCGGTGTACGATCTTGGCGGCGGCACGTTCGACATTTCGATCCTCGAAATCGGCGACGGCGTGTTCGAGGTGAAATCGACCAATGGCGATACGTTCCTCGGCGGTGAAGATTTCGATTCGGCGATCGTCGAATTTCTGGCCGATCAGTTCAAGAAAAAGGAAGGCCTCGATCTCAAGACCGACAAGCTTGCGCTCCAACGGCTGAGGGAAGCGGCTGAAAAGGCCAAGATCGAATTGTCTTCCACGCAAACGACCGAAGTCAATCTGCCGTTCATCACCGCGCGGATGGAAGCTGGCACGACGACGCCGCTCCACCTTGTTGAAACGATTACGCGCGCCGATCTTGAAAAGATGGTGGAATCGCTCGTGAAGCGCACGCTTGAGCCCTGCAAGAAGGCGCTGGCCGATGCGGGCGTCAAGGCTGCCGATATTGCCGAAGTCGTACTCGTCGGCGGGATGACGCGGATGCCGCGCGTCCGCGACGTCGTGAAGGATTTTTTCGGGAAAGAACCGCATACCGGTGTGAACCCCGATGAAGTCGTCGCAATGGGTGCTGCGATTCAGGCGGGCGTGTTGCAAGGCGATGTCAAGGACGTGTTGCTGCTCGATGTGACGCCCTTGTCGCTTGGCATCGAGACACTGGGCGGCGTGTTTACGCGGATGATCGATCGCAACACGACGATCCCGACCAAAAAGTCGCAGACCTATTCGACCGCCGAAGACAATCAGAATGCGGTCACGATCCGCGTGTTCCAGGGCGAACGCGAAATGGCGGCGGATAACAAGTTGCTCGGCAATTTCGATCTGGTCGGGATTCCGCCCGCACCGCGCGGCGTGCCGCAGGTCGAAGTGACCTTCGATATCGATGCCAACGGCCTTGTCAGCGTCACCGCGAAGGACAAGGGCACCGGCAAGGAACAGCAGATCAAGATCCAGGCGTCTGGCGGATTGTCCGATGCCGATATCGATCAGATGGTCCGCGATGCCGAAGCTTTCGCCGAAGAAGACAAGAAGCGTCGGGAAGCGGCCGAAGCCAAGAACAACGCCGAATCGCTGATCCATTCAACCGAGCGTCAGCTCGCCGAACATGGTGACAAGGTTGACGAAGCGACGAAGACCGAGATCGAAACCGCGATCGCCGAAGCCAAGACTGCGGTTGAAGGCGGCGATGCCGACGCGATGACCGAAAAGGGTCAGGCACTGGCACAGGTGGCGATGAAGCTGGGTCAGGCGATCTACGAAAAGGAACAGGCCGCCGCCGCGTCTCCCGGAGCCGAGACAGCATCGAAGGACGATGATGTGGTCGATGCCGAGTTTTCGGAAGTCGATGAGAACAAGGGTTAGGCATCTGAGTTCATTCCTCGTCATCCCCGCGCAGGCGGGAATCCATGATCACCGGCGGTTTAGAACCGGCATATATCGTGTTCATGGGCCCCCGCCTTCGCGGGGGTGACGGGGCTGGATGGGGGACCGGTTCGAATGTCCGACGATTATTACGAATTGCTCGAAGTTGAGCGCAGTGCCGATGATGGAGTGATCAAATCCTCCTACCGGCGGCTGGCGATGAAATTTCATCCCGACAAAAACCCTGGCTGCGCCGAATCCGAAGCCAAGTTCAAGGCGATCAGTGAGGCGTATGACGTCCTCAAGGATCCGCAAAAGCGCGCGGCGTATAACCAGTACGGCAAGGCCGCGTTCCAGCAGGGCGGCGGCGGTGGCGGCGATCCGTTCGGCGGCTTTTCGGACATTTTCGAGAGTTTCTTCGGCGAAGGCGCCGGTCGCGGTCGGCAGCGAGGGCCGCAGCGCGGGGCCGATCTGCGCTATGACATGGAGATCGGCCTCGAGGATGCCTATCACGGCAAATCGAACGACATCCGCGTCACTGTAGCTGTTGCCTGCGAACCATGCGGCGGTTCGGGCGCGAAGCCTGGCACCTCGGCCAAGTCGTGCGGAACCTGCGGCGGGCAGGGTAAGGTTCGCGCACAACAGGGGTTTTTCGTTGTCGAACGCCCATGCCCGACATGTCGCGGGGCAGGCCAAGTCATTGCCGATCCGTGCACATCGTGTCGCGGTGCAGGGCGGGTGGACAAGGAAAAGACGCTCAAGGTCGAAATCCCGCCGGGTGTCGATGATGGCACCCGCATCCGGCTGTCAGGCGAAGGCGAAGCGGGCGAACGCGGCGCATCGCCCGGCGATCTTTACATCTTCCTTCACGTCAAACGTCACTCAGTATTCCAGCGCGACGGCACGACATTGTTTTGTCGCGCGCCGATCAGCATCACGACTGCGGCCTTGGGCGGGACGATCACGGTGCCGGGGCTCGATCGCGTCGATCACGAAATCCGCATTCCGGCAGGCATCCAGTCAGGCAAGCAATTGCGCCAGCGTGGGGCAGGGATGCCCGTGCTCAACGCGCGCGGGATCGGCGATCTGGTCGTCGAAGTTCAGGTCGAAACGCCGACCAAGCTGACG
>JANOQL010000157.1:0-6784 GCA_031414835.1 Sphingomonadales bacterium
GCCGCAACGACAATGTGTCCCGACAAGTCAGGCGTGTCCGCTCCGAAGAAAATGACAGGTGCCGGATTAAGCGCAGCAGTCAGCCGGTCGGTCAGATCGCCGTCGGCTTGGTGTTTGAGAATGACGCTAGCACCGAGCCAGTCGGCAAAATCGCCACGCGAGGCACCGGTTGTGTGAAGCTCTACCGGGCAATCGGCGCTGCCCAACACAGTCAACGTCCGCTCGGTCAGCTTGCGATGGGTCGCCGCTGCACCATCAGGGCCAATCGCAGGGATAAGCCGCGTCTTTGCCGCGCCCGGTGTCGGGTAGCGGGCAAACAGGACAAGGCGGGGCAGCGTCACCGAAATGAACCGCCCCGCCGCTGCCAGATCAGGCTGGGACGCCCGAAATCGACTTGATCTCCATAAAGTCCTTCAGCCCGAACATTCCGCCTTCGCGACCATTGCCCGACTGCTTGTATCCACCGAACGGTGCGCCGGGGGCCGGGCCCCAGCTGTTCACCGCGACCATGCCGGCACGCAAGCGACCCGCAATCTTGGCGGCTTCTTCGGGTGGGCCCGAAATCACAGCAGACAGGCCATAGTCAGTGTCATTGGCGATCATGATGGCTTCATCGAGATCGGCGTATGACATCACAGTCGCGACAGGGCCGAACACTTCTTCCCTCGCAATCCGCATGTCGGGCGTCACGCCTGAGAACACCGTCGGCTTGATGTAATAGCCGCGGTTCATATCGGCCGGGCGATCGGTACCGCCGGTTTCAAGAGTCGCGCCTTCGTCGATTGCCGACTGGATCAGCCCTTGGATCTTTTCATACTGCGTCTTGTTGACGACAGGCCCGATGTGCATGCCTTCGGCAAGCGGATCGCCAACAGGCGTCGCTTCGAACATCGTTTTGATGAACGCAGCGGCATCTGCGGCCTGATCCTTTTGCACCAGGATGCGCGTCGGCGCGATGCAGCTTTGCCCGGTGTTGATCAATACGCCCTGCACGGTTGGCGGCAGGACTTCGGCAAGATTAGCACCCGGCAGCACGATGTTAGGCGATTTGCCGCCCAATTCCTGATGAACGCGCTTGACGGTATCGGCAGCATTCTTCGCGACCATGATCCCTGCGCGAGTCGATCCGGTGAAGCTGACCATTTCGATATCGGGATGTGCCGAAATCGCGGTGCCAACGCCGGGGCCATCGCCGTTGATCAAGTTGAACACGCCTGCTGGCACGCCTGCTGCATGGAGGATTTCCGCGAAGATCACTGCGTTGCCGGGGCATTCTTCGGATGGCTTGAGGACCATGCAATTGCCGCCCGCCAACGCCGGTGCAACCTTGAGTGCGATCTGGTTCAATGGCCAGTTCCACGGTGTAATCATCCCGACGATGCCCATCGGTTCATACACGATCAGATTGGCGCCCTGACGCTCGCTGAACGTGAAGGCTTTGAGCGCTTCGATCGTTCCCATGAACGCCCCGATGCCAGCACCGACCTGCGCCATTTGCGCAAAGCTGACTGGCGCACCCATTTCGTTCGCCATCGATTTGGCAAGATCGGCCCCGCGCTTTTTATATTCTTCGACAATGCGTTCGAGCAGCGCCAGCCGCTCTTCACGCGTTGTTTGCGAGTAGGTCTGGAACGCTGCGCGCGCCGCTATCACTGCGGCATCGACATCGGCCTTCGTGCCCATCGTGATTTCAGTGCAGGGCTCTTCGGTCGAAGGCGAGATGACTTCATGCCGTTTGCCGCCGATGCTTTCGACCCATTGCCCATTGATATACTGCTTGAGATAGCTGTCCATGTTCACTCTCCATCGAGTCGGTTGATCGGCGTTACCAGTAGCGAATCGGGACTTTTCGCCTCAACGTCAACGTCATTATCGAGAGGGTGGCCTCGCCGAGATCACCTGCTGGCGCATCAGCAGCGCCACCCCTTCCTTACTTCTCCGACTTCGAGCACACGATAAGCCGCTTCGGCAAATTCGCACAGCAGCGGCCGGGTGTCGCGGGGGTCGATAATGTCTTCGACGCCGAATTTCTCCGCTGTGCGGAAAGGGGATCGGACGCGATTGAGCCGACCTTCGATATCGGCGAGCAAAGCGGCAGGATCATCGCTGGCTTCGAGGTCGGATTTGTAAGCGGCCTCGAGTCCCCCTGAGATCGGCAGGCTGCCCCAATCGCCGCTCGGCCAGGCATAGCGCCATTTGTGGCGTGAGAGGTTGGCGTGTGCGCTGCCCGCCATGCCATAAGCCTTGCGCATGATGACCGCGCAGATTGGCACTTTTGCCTGATAGACTGCCATCATTGCGCGGCTGCCGAAGCGGATCGTAGCTTCCTCCTCGGCGCGCCGCCCGATCAGAAAGCCGGGAACATCGACAAGGTGAACGATCGGCAGATGGAAGCTGTCGCACAGATCGACAAAGCGTTCGATCTTGCGTGCGGCAGCGGCTGTCCATAGCCCGCCGAGCACCATCGGGTCCGAGGCCATCACGCCCACCGCATAGCCATCGAGCCGCGCAAAGCCGGTCACGACGCTGGTGCCATGCTGCCGACCAATTTCGAAAAAGCTGCCAGTATCGACGACCGCCTCGACGATCGGGCGGATCTTGTAGAGTTGGTTAAGCTCGCGCGGGACAGCAGAGATGAGATATTTGTCCCGTCTGTCTGCCGGATCGCTCGATGGTCTGCGCGCAGAAAGTTCATAAGCCGAAGAGGGCAGGTAAGACAAAAACGCGCGCGCCAGTGCAAAGGCATGTTCCTCGGTCAGTGCTTCATCGTCGATTGCGCCGTTGCGCGCATGGATGTGCGATCCGCCAAGCTCCTCCTTGGTGCGATGTTCGCCCACCGCGGCAACCACAGGCGGGCCAGCAACGAACATCTGCGCCAGCCCACGCACCAGCACCGAATAATGCGCCATAACTTGCCGTCCGGCACCAAGCCCGGCCACCGGACCGAGGCCGAGCGCGACCACCGGGATTCGCGACAGATTATCGACCATCACTTCCCATCCGGGGACTTCGGGAATGTAAGTGTATCCCATCGTCTCCAGCGTCTTGACCGATCCGCCGCCGCCAGTGCCTTCGATCAGCCGGACGAGCGGCAGCCGGTATTCGCCCGCGAGCTTTTCCGATTGCACCAGCTTGCCGTGAAGCGAGGCATCGGCAGCACCGCCACGCACGGTGAAATCATCGGCCTGGATCACGACAGGACGGCCCTCGATGGTTGCGCGCCCGAACAAGATGTTGGCGGGAACGAAATCGGTCAGATTGCCGTCTTCGTCATATTTGGCCGTTCCGCCGAGCTTGCCGATTTCGCGGAAACTGCCCGGATCGGCGAGTGCCGTAATCCGTTCGCGGACGTTGAGTTTGCCTTGCGCCTTTTGCCGCAAGAGCTTTTCAGGCCCGCCCATGCCTTCGGCCAGCGCCTTGCGCTGTGCAATTTCCTCGACTTCTTTCTCCCAGCTCATGCGACCTGCTGGCCAATTCGAGCACGATGGATGCTGCGGACGATGAACCAGATGAGCAAGCCGACCGGGCCGATCATCAGCGTCGCGATAAGGATCGGGATGACGGCCCAATGCGGGAATTCGTCACGGGACGCATCTTCGGCAATCCACGAACCGACAAACAGGTCGAATGCAAGGAAATGGGTCCACCCGAGCATGACGTTGGGGGCCTGAGAGAACAGGGCAGTGACACCGCCAATCGAATTGAAATTGCCGCCTTCGACCGGCACGGTATTGCCGAGCAATTGCGCAAGATAGGCCACCGACAGCACCACTGCGATCCCGCGAGCGGCACCGATCAGCAAGCGGCGATTGAACGGCGCTGTGACCAGCGCAAGCCATCCGGCCAAGGCAAGCGCCTGGCAAAAGTTGAAAATCAGATCGACCGACATGAACCACTCTCCCTTAGGGCTTTTGCTTTTCGGCACCATGCAAGTCACTCGACCCCGGGGCAAGCCTGCAAAAGTCAGGTTGGGGGGAAGGCGCATACAGACAACGCTTCGCCGCCGAACAAACACTGTGTCTGGAACCATAAACAAGAGGACGCGTTCCTGATGCACCCCCAGCACTAGGAGTTCCAACATGACCGACACCAGCCACGACATTCGCACTCTCAACGGCCTTATTGCCACGACGATCGATAGCGTCGATGGTTATACCGAAGCCGCCAAGGACAGCGACAATCCTCATTTTGCGATGAAGTTCACCGCGCGCGCAGAAGAACGCCGTCGCGCCGCTGGCACCATGCAAGCCGAAGTCACGCGGCTGGGTGGCAATCCTGAAGATGATGGCACCATTCTCGCAGGTGCGCACCGTGTATTTCTCGATCTGAAAGCAGCTGTCACAGGGCATGACGACAAGGCGATCGTCAATGAAGTCGAGCGTGGAGAGGATCACATCAAGGCGAAGTTCGAAGATGCCATGAAGGACGCAAATCTGGCGCCTGCGACCAAATCGGTGATTGGCGCCGTATGGGCGTCGGTGAAATCAGGTCATGACGAAATGCGCGATTTGAAGCATTCGATGGAAGCATAAGCAATCGAGCCGGGGGTGGGTTTGCCATCCCCGGTTTACCTTCTCGAGGTCCGTATGTGTCACTTTCGTGACCGCCGGAAGCCTAGAGGGTTTGTGTTGACCCACCGGCCAGAGTTGTGGCAACCGCTCGCGATGACGGCACCGCTGTTGCAGGTTTCGATAAACCTGCATCGGAAGTCATCGGTGATTTCGTTGAAACGCGGGCGTAGCTCAATGGCAGAGCAGAAGCTTCCCAAGCTTACGACGAGGGTTCGATTCCCTTCGCCCGCTCCAGCGCAGCGCAGGCATGATTTAGCCGCGCTAAATCAACCTTGCGCAAGCTCGGCCAGCGAGCGAAGCATCGACTGACGGCGTGGCTTTGCCACGACAAGGACCGCCGAATTTTGTGCTGCGCGATATTCGCGCCCGCTAAAAGTAGCGGGCAACTACGAATTGCACCCTGTGACGCTGGCTTTTGTAAAGCGCGAGGTTCGATTGAACCTTCGAGAAATTGTAGGTGACAGAAGGCGAGAAGCCCATTAACCGAATGGATCGCAAGCCCAGCTGAACTCGGCCGTTGAAGCGCCAGTCGTTGCGCGGGGAAGGTCCGAAAATTGCGAGTGGCGCATCGTAGCTGGCGCGGCTGACGCCACCTGAGACGCCAGCAACGATGCCCAAAGGCAGCTCTGCACCGACGCCCAGATTGGCTCCGAATTCTTCGCCGGAATAGGCTGCGAGCTTCAGAAGATCGCGACGCGCGAACAGCGTGGCAGATGCAATGGCGGATTTGCCGATGATGCGTTCTGCGGTTGCCGTAGCCCCGAGTTGCCATCCCGAATTGCCAGCGTTCAGCCCCGATTCGTTGCGTCGGGCATCGATTGTCAGGCCAGCGCGGGTGTTGTCGCCGAGGGTGTGGGTGAGGCTGGAGCGAAGGCCGCCGCCGCGGAGCGCGTTCTTGCCGCCATAATAGCGTTGGGTGCCGACGGCCTGCACCGACAGTCGCGTTTCGTCCGAAAGGCTGAACTCGGGTCCGATGGCAAGTTGCCCGAAGAAATCATCGCTTGCTTTGCCTGCGTAGTTGACGAGATTTCCGTTGCTTTCGATGAGCAGACGCGTTTGTTCACCAATCGCAAGGCGCGCGGTGGCCGAGATTCCAACGGTTTGCCCAACACCCGATTTTTGCCGGGCCTGATCGTCGAGCGTCAACGGGATGCGATCGTTTCCGAACGCGATATCGACTGTTTCGGCGCTCGTTCCGTTGGTGATATTGCTATCAGGGGCGAATCCCACATCGACGTTGAAAGCAAATTCGCGGGAATCGCGCAGCAATCTGCGCGAGGCTTTGATCGTAGCGGCAATTTCCGGCGGCAAATCGTCTGCGCCTTGTGCCAGTCTGAAATGATAATCGGCCGCGCCCGATTTGCCTTGCAACATCAACGCTCGGGCTAGCTCAAGCCGGACGCGCGTTTGTCCGGGCTGGCTTTCGAGGAGCTTGCGGAATTCGCGAACCGCGACGTCCAGATTGCCGCCCTCAACCGCCGCATAGCCAATCAGAAACCGCCGCTGGAAATCGAGTTCGGGCGCGTTCTCCAGCGCAGCCAGCATCGGGGCGACTTCGCCGAAACGCTTTTCTGCGACGAGCCTTTCAGCTGTCGCAAGCAATTGCGGGGCCGTCATCGTGACGGCGCAGTTCGTCTCGCATCCTTGCGCGATGGCGGGTGTGGCGGCAGCGCTCCAGAGCGCTGCCGCCAGAACAGAAGACCGGCGCGTCATTGTCACTTGCCAGTGAAGGCGCCGATGATGTCGATCCGCTCGTCAGGCACGCCGCCAACGATGCGAAATCCGCCGCCGACTTCTTGACCAATCGGGCCGAAGAACGCGCCGTCAATGCTCGATCCACCAATCTGGACATCGAACCGTTGGGCATTGGGGTTGACGAAGAATGCGCTGTTGATCTGGCCCAGAAAGCCGCCAGCACTTACCAGATCGATCCGGCCCGCGCCAGCGGCAGTAAAGTTGGCACCCTGCTGGATCGAAAAGTTCCGCGTTGTGAACACGTCCAGCTGCGGAGCGTAGACCGTTCCATTCAAGGCCAGCGAAAACGTACTGGCGGCAAAATCCACTGTGGTCGTCGAAGTGCCTGCCAGCCATTGATAATAGGTTGGCGCGTTGGGCGTATCATCGCGGAGATTGTTGAAGACCATCGTAGCGAGCATATCGCCCCGGAATGTGCCGGTCCCTGTTTTCGGCACGGCATCATTGCCCGTGCGTTC
>JANOQL010000158.1:0-18016 GCA_031414835.1 Sphingomonadales bacterium
CGGGAAATTGGGCGATGACCCCGCTCCGTCCTTTCGACTGAAGCATGCCGACCATGCTCGAATTCCACAGCAAATGGAAGATTCGGAACAATTCGCCGCGAACTGGCTTATCGGGTTGAAACTCGTCAGGCGCTTCGAGCAACGCTTCAAGCACTTCACGAACCGCAGCGTCACCAAGCGACTGCGATCCTGTGAGTGCGCGAGCATAGCGCCGCAAAAAAGGTAGTTCTGCGACAAGGGCTTCGCGCAATGACATAGATATTCCTCCGCTTTGACCGAAATTACGCTTTTCGAAGAGTTTTGTTCCCATCTGACGGAACTTTCTTTTGTCCTACGCCTTTCAGTGTCACGTCCGTCGCCGACTGGGAACGAGGCTCCAATGTCGAATCCTTGTGTATGTTATAACACCAATATGGCATCCAGACTCTCGTCAGTCTTTGGTGGTGGAGCCCGTGGTGTCAAAATCTAAAAAAAGAGAACAAAAGCCCATGCGCTTTGAAAACGCCGTTGATCCGGAATTCGACCACATCTCCGCTGCGTTACGCCAGATGCATGACGGAGTTGCAAGCGAGCCTGTGCCTGACGAGTTCCTGAAACTGCTCGACCGCCTTGAAGAGCGGATGGATCGAAAAGAGAATAAGCCGTCATGACGGCGACAGATGACGATGGTGGCCGCAAGCCGGCCACGCCGGAATTTCGTCGGCAGTTGCAGGACATCATTCCGTCGTTGCGTGCCTTTGCACGGGGACTATGCGGGAATCGCGAACAGGCTGACGACCTTGCTCAAGAGGCAATGATGCGCGCCTGGGCGGCTCGGGACAGCTTCGAACCCGGGAGTAATTTTCGCGCTTGGATGTTTATGATTTTGCGCAACCATTTTTATTCGACGATCCGCAAAAACTCTCGAATGACAAGCTGGGATCCTGAAGCTGCTGAACGCATCCTCGTTCAGGAACCATCCCAGCAGCATGCCATTCACGTGTCGGATGTCGAAAAGGCATTGCAACGCCTTCCTGCGCAACAACGCGAAGTGCTGTTGCTGGTAGGTGCAGGTGGTGCGAGTTATGAAGAAGCGGCTGAAATCGTTGGTTGCGCACTGGGAACAGTGAAAAGCCGTTTGGCGCGGGGGCGCACAGCATTGGCAGCCATGATCAACGGCCCGGAAGACGCCGAAGACTTGAACTTGCGGGGACTGATGAAAGCGGACGGCTCTGTAATGTCTCGGGCGGCTTGAATTCGGTATTCGAAAAGGGGGGGTAATTGTTTCGAGGTCGGTCCATGAGCCTGAAACAGGGGCTATTTTTCGTTGTGCTCGCCGCCTTGGTGCCGATCAGCATCACCAGTATTGTGCAAAGCATTGCCAACTGGAACAGCATGCAAAACACAGCAATGGAAAGCCTGGCCGTCAACGCAAAGGCCATTGCTGAGCGCGAACGCGATGCGTTTATCGTTACAAACCGTTTGCTGCGAGTGGCCGCCGCAAACGCTGACATCAAATCGATGTCACCAAGGTGTAGCGAGGTTTTGCGGACAGGGTTTGCCGGACTAGATCCGATTGTGAACTTCATCCGGGCCGATGCGCAAGGATTCGTGCGGTGTTCGCTCCTGCCATTTCGCCCCGGCTCTTCGCTTGCCCGCCAACCGTGGTGGAACAAGGCGAAAACTGCAGGGTCGCTTGTCATCAGTCAGCCAACGATTGGAACAGTGTCTGGAATTCCGATTATTGCCATGGTGTTGCCGATAAAAGATGAAAAGGGCGGATTCAACGGCACATTCAGCGCCGGGGTCGATATTTCGCAGCTTAAGAGTTCTATTGTAAAAGCCCCAGAAGCGAAGACGGGGATCATCGCGATCGTATCGGGTGGCGGCGAGACCGTTGTGGCGAGTGAGCGCCGCAATGTCCGTCTCGATTTCCCTTCGAATGTGAACAGCAAACGCGCAGGCCCGATCCGATCATCGCGGGGGGAACCGTGGGTTTATCACGCAGTCCCTTTAACCGGCCAGGATCTGTATGTTGTCTATGCAGAGCCGCGGTCGCAAATCTTCTCGGCTGCGCTTTCGCAGCTCCGGGCGAGCATCATTCTGCCGTTGCTCGCGATTTTCTTAACGCTCTGCGCAATCTGGTTCGGCACCAACCGGTTGGTCATCCGTTGGCTCGACGGTCTCAGGCATCTGAGCGACGACATGACCAAGGGCAATTTTGCAGGCAACAGGCAAGCGTTTGTGGATGCGCCGCTCGAACTGCGCGAACTCAGCGATGACCTTCACGACATGGCCTTTGTTATCGACAGCAGAACATCCGACCTCACCAAAGCACTCGATGCAAAAACCAAACTGACGCGCGAAGTTCATCACCGGGTGAAAAACAATCTTCAGATCATCAGTAGCTTACTGACCATGCAAGCCGCTCGGATGGTCGATGAAAACGCGCGCACTGCGCTGGAACAGACGCGCGCCAGGGTCGTGGCTCTCGCGCTGATCCACCGTCTGTCTTATGAACAGGACAACGATAGCGAAGAACCCGAGGTCACCATCGATGCCTTGATGAGCGAGCTTTGCAAGCAGCTCCGTTACAATAACCGTAAACGCCGCAACGTAGCGCTGACCTTCACGACCGACGATTTTGCGCTTCCTGTCGATCTTGCAGTGCCGCTTGCCCTGTTTATCGTCGAAGCGGTGACCAATTCTTTTCGCCACGCTTTTCCCGAAGGGACTACAGGCAGGATTGACATGGCTTTCAAACGAGATGGCGATGTCGCCATTCTGACGGTTGTCGACAATGGGCAGGGCTATGATGTCGGCGCCAGTGTCGGGCGCGATCTGGGCACCGAATTGATGCAAGGCTTTGCAACCCAGTTGAACGGTCATATCAGTTTTTCAAGCGACCGTGGCAAAGGCAGTGTGACGACGCTCCGCTTTGCTGCGGCTTTGGCTGCGGAGGCATAAAGACTGGACGTTTTGCGTCCGCGCGTTCATTTTGCATGTGATGCAAAAGGGGACTGAACATGCGGGGCAATATCTGATTGCCAAATTGAACGTGTTCATGCGCACATCCAGCGGAAACGAAGATGCAATCAACGCTATGGCATCGCGGCGAATCGTGTCGGTCGGTCGCGGGAAGGATATTATTTCGGAAGGGGATGAACCGCAGACCGTCAATCTGATCGTCAACGGTTGGGCGTGTCGATACAAACTTCTTGAAGACGGGCGGCGGCAAATCCTCGCCTTTTTCGTGCCGGGGGATATCGCGGACCTGCATGTCTATATTCTGGCGGCAATCGACCATTCCATCGCTGCGATTACACCGGTCGAATACGCCAAGATCACGCCGAAGGAGTTTGAAGATATCGGGGATTCGCACCCGCGATTGCTGCGGGCATTGTGGTGGGAGTCGCTCGTTACCGATTCCATTCAGCGAGAATGGCTCGTGAGTATCGGACAGCGCGACGCCCTGCAAAGCGTTGCCCATCTCGCGTGCGAACTTTTCCTTCGACTAAAGACAATCGGCCTTGTCGAGCGTTCGATTTGCGATTTCCCCCTCACTCAAGTCGATGTCGGCGATGCGCTGGGCATGACACAGCCCCACGTCAGTCGCACGATCGCCGAACTCAACAGGTCAGGTTTCGCCACAATCACGCGCGGTAAACTTGAGGTGCACAATTTGCGTGGTTTGCAGGAGCTTGCCCTGTTCAACCCTCATTACCTGCATCATATTTACGACGGATGATCTTGCTGTAATTTCTTTCGCCACAGCGTGACATCCCGATCACGATCGGTAAAAGGCGGAACTCGACGCTCTCGCGAACCCGTAAGTGCCCGGACCAGTGCCAAAGGCGTCAGGCCGACTTATCGACGCCATATTTGCGCATTTTCTCAATTAGCGTCGTCCGCTTAAGGGTCAACAGCCGCGCGGCTTCGGAAATGACGCCGTCGGCTGTGTCGAGCGCCATCTGAATCCGCTCAAGTTCCATCGTTTCGAGCATCTCCTTCAGATCGATTGGCAACGGCTTTCCGGACACCGCAGTGAGTGGATCGGCGACACTCTGTGAAACTGGCGATCCAACCGCTTCGAAGTGAGGCAGTATGACATGTGCCCGAACGTCACCTGCGATTGCTGCCTTTTTCGACAAGGTTTCATTGCGTTTGCCGAGCAAGCGTTCGACGCCACGGCCTGAGATGGTTTCTCCTCCATGCAGAACGCCCGCGCGCTCGACAAAATTGCGCAGTTCGCGAACATTGCCGGGCCAATCATGCGCCATCAGTGCTGCTTCTGCAGACGCATCGAACTTCGCAATGCCTCCCGGCAGCCGTCCGCGCTGCATGTGTGCGATCAAGAGTGGGATGTCTTCGAGCCGTTCGGCAAGCGAAGGAACAACAATCGGCACGACCCCAAGCCTGAAGTAGAGATCTTCACGAAAGCGGTTTTCCGCTATCGCAACATCGATGTTTTGATGCGTTGCGGATATGATCCGAACACTGGTTGAAAACGGAGAGGTCGATCCGATGCGTGTAATCAGTCCGTCTTCAAGAACGCGCAGCAGCTTGACCTGCATGTCAAAGCGCATGTCGCCAATTTCATCGAGAAACAGCGTGCCGCCATCAGCTTCTTCGAAACGCCCGATGCGCCGTGTATGGGCGCCCGTGAACGATCCGCGCTCATGACCGAACAATTCGGATTCCATCAGGTCGGCAGGGATCGCGCCGCAGTTGAGCGCCACAAACTTCGACCCCGCACGATCGCTTGCAGAATGGATCGCTTGAGCCACAACTTCCTTGCCTGACCCTGACGGCCCGCTGATCAGTATCGATGCGTTCGAATTTGCGACCCGCGCGACAAGTTGCCGCAATGCCGCGACCTTGGTACTCTTACCAATAATTGCCTGTGTTGCAGCCTTAGATGATGACTTTTCTAGATGTTGGATTGGCATGATTGACCCCCGGCACGATGAAGACATGTCATCGTGTGACGGCAGTGATCGATTATTCTGGTAAACGAGCTATTAACTCAAAGTGCCAGTAGGGCCGATCTTGATCATATCTCACCAATTCGGATGAATAGATGGTGTAAACCTCACGAACAGAAATCTTTTGCGAGATCGGAGTCTCCGAAACGGATCATCAATTTTACGGCTGATGGGGCTGATCAACCGGTTCGGCCATACGCCAGCCGAGCAGAACGGTCATTCTTCGGTTGCGGGGGTCGAAACGATCTTGTGGAACGGTCGGCTCACGATCGGCCACACCCTCTATCCTGATGAACCGCCGACCTTCGACCCCGGAGCGGGAAAGGAAGATGCGCGTTGCATCGGCACGCGCAGCGGATAATTCCCAATTGCTGACATCCTGCCGCCCAAATGGTGTGGAATCGGTATGCCCGCGCACGATGATCGCGTTGGGCAGCCCAGAAATGGCTTCGGCAACCTGCTGAAGCAATCGTGTGGCATCGGGCGTCAGCATATTGGTCCCGAGGCCAAACATGGTGAAATCGGCTTCATCGACCAGATCGATCCTCAAACCCTCGACAGTTTCGGTGAAGCGAACAGTCCGCCCCATCGTCCGGAGCCTTGAGTCGGCCTTCATGCGTTTTTCGAGCCGGACCTTGAGTTGCTGGAAGCGCGCACGGTCGCTCGTCCGGCCGCTGGCTTCCTTCGGGCCGCCTTTGGCATCGCGCGGGATCGTAATGCTGCGCGTTCCTGTCTGGCCGGCACGGTTCGGATATTTGTCAGCCGACACGATCGAATCCCCGCCGAAAAACCCGCTTCCGCCAGCACTGTCCTGTTTCGTTTGAACGAGCGTCGGCGCAAAATAGTCGGCGAGCGCCTTGCGTTGTTTTTCGGTTGTCGCACCCAAAAGCCACATCAGCAGGAAGAATGCCATCATCGCGGTCACGAAATCAGCGTATGCCACCTTCCATGCGCCGCCATGGTGGCCGCCATGCCCGGCCTCAATGATCTTTTTGACGATGATCGGACGGACAGGTTCGGAAGGTTTTGTGCGGGCCATTTCAGCGACCTCGCATGCCGTCGAACACCTCGGCAAAGCTCGGCTGGTTGGCGTGCTCGATACCTGCGCGCGCTGCCTCGATCACCAGCGGCTGCGGGTGGCCGTGGAGCGAAGCGATGATCAACTGTTTGACGATGTGATAGATTGCAGCGTCGCTTTCGATGATCTGTTTGGCGCGGTTTGCAAAAGGGCCGACAAGGCCATACGCGAGCAGCACGCCAAGGAATGTCCCCACCAACGCTGAGCCGATCATTCCGCCGAGGATCGCAGGCGGCTTGTCAATCGAGCCCATTGTTTTGACCACACCAAGAACCGCCGCGACGATCCCCAATGCAGGCAAGGCATCGGCAAGGCCTTGCAATCCCTCGGCAGGGCGCATCGTATGATGATGGTGTGATTTGATCGCGCAATCCATAACGTCTTCGACCGCGTACGGATCGAGATTGCCCGACGATACGACAACCAGCCGCAACGTATCGCAAATCAGGTGGATCAGCGTCTGGTCCTTTAACAGCTTTGGATATTCGGCAAAGATTGCCGAATTGGCGGGGTCTTCGATATGTGGCTCGACCGCGACTGGACCATCGGTCTTGAGCAGCTTCATCAGTTTCGAGACCAGGAATATGCAGTCGAGGAAATCCTGTTTCTTGTATTGCGGGCCCTTGAAAACTTTGACGAAGCCGCCGCCGAGCGCCTTCAAATCCTTGCCCGAATTCCCGATGATCAACGCGCCAAGCCCGGCGCCTCCGATGATCAACATCTCGTGGGGCAGTGCGTGCATCACGGGCCCGAGATTGCCGCCAGTCAGTGCAAAACCGCCAAACACCATCACGATCAGAACAACGATACCAATGACCGCAAACATGGTGTGACATTCCTTCGAAATGTGGGGACGACCGTCCTGTTGAGTAACGGCAGGTTGGGAGAATGTTTGAGGTCAGCCGAGAATATCGAACAATGTCCGCCGGTTGATGCGGGCAAATGCCGCCTGCGCCGCTTCGAGCGTTACCGACAGCGCGTTGAGCCGGGTTAGTGCTTCGCTAAGATCGGTATCTTCGAGTGTGGAGCGTTCTTCGGATGCGGCCAGCCCTCGGGTGCGTTCATTTTCGATTAGGCGGTCGATCTTGCCGGCACGAAGCCCGATATCGGCAGCGGCGTCGGCCACATCGCCGATGCCCATTTCAACCGCAGTCAGGCTGGCACCGATCTGTGTTCGATTTCCACTGACAATTGCTGTTCCTGCATCCCGGATCGCCCGCGAAATCGTGGTGCCGCTGGGCGCAAACATATCAGAACGCGATGGCACCGGAGAAAAAACATCGTTCGGCCCGTAGCGGATTGACCGCGGACTTGCCGCAAACAGCGGATCGCCATTGGTTGTCCGCGTTGCGGCAAGGCCATCGATTTCGTCAGCGATGGTCGAAAGCTCGGCGGCGATTGTCGCACGATCGGCAGTCGAGTTGCTTTCACTCGCGGACGCTACGACCAGTTCGCGTGCGCGGGCGAGCTGGCGTGATACGCCCGTCGCGATTTGGTCTGCTTGTGCTGCAAGCGATGCGCCCATCTCAAGATTGGCGATCCAGACAGACGCATTCGATTGCCCTACGGCAATTTTTGAAACGCGCGCCGCCGCAAGTGGATCGTCCGACGCGCGCTGAATGCGTTTGCCGGTCGAAACATTTATCTGCTCGCGCGCGATTGCTTCGGATAACATCGATTGTCGGCGAATTTCGGCAGTCATCCGGTTGCCAGTGGCGCTGATCATATCGTGCTCCTCACACCGCGTTCAAGATCGATTGCATCGTTTCGCGCGCCACCTGAATCACGCGAGCAGCGCCTTCGTAGGCCTGCTGGAAGCGCAACAGATCGGCAGCTTCCCGATCGAGATCCACTGCACTCACCGTGTCGCGCGCATCGAACGCGATGTCTCGGCGGGTTCCAGCAGCGGCATCCTGCGCGCGAGCACTCGCCGTCGCCTGTGCGTGGATATTGACAATCTGTGACCAGCTATTCTCAGCACCACCGGGGCCGCGCAAGGCCGCGAAAGCCAGCATGGTGCCATTGCTGCTCGTCGCATCGGCGGCGGCGATTTCAGAAGGCGCAAGGCCCAGCGCGACGATGCCCGCCGCACCACCTGCCGGATCGAGCAAGCGATTGCCGGGATTGCCATTGCTATCAAAGCCCGCCTGATGCCGAGCGTTGAGATCAGCCGCAAAATTGTTCGCTAGCGTATCGAGTGCGGACTGCTGACCCAGTATCTGTGACGATGCTTGCGCAAGCCCAGCCAGTCGCCCGGAGACTGGCGCTAACCCTACGCCGCCTGCACCGCTGAACGATGGCAGGCCGTCTGTATCGAATGTCACAGAAATCGTCGCAGCATTTGCGCCTGCGACTAGTGTCTGTCCGCCGCTGCCAGATATGGTCAGGGTCGCGATACCGCGCGTGTCGTAGGTCGCCTCGATCGCAAGATTGGCAGAAATGCTCCCTACCAGCCGGTCGCGCTCGTCGAACAGCGAAGCCTGTTCGACCGAGGCCGGTTTGGCGGCGAGCAAATCGCGATTGACGTTTTGCAGTGCTTGCGCATCGGTATTGACCTGCGACACTGTGGCACTGGTATCCGTAACGATAGCGCTCGCCGCCGATTGCAAGCGCGCAGCAGTTGTGCGGAATGCCGTTGCAACACTGTCGACATTGTCGATGAATTGTCGCCGCAGCGTGGCGCTGTCAGGGTCTGCCGTCAGTCTGTCAGCAGTGTTAAAGATAGCCGTGATACTCGCGCCGACGCCGCTCGGGCCATTGTCGAGCGCGGTTTCCCCAATGCTGAGCCAGCCGAGCTTTGCTGACGACTGGCCAGCATCGCTGGCGCTGGCATTGGCGTCGGCCATTCTCCATTGGTCTACCGCGCGGGTGACGCCGGTGGCCAGCGATCCGCTCGGGTTCAGCATGTTTCGGTAACGGATGCTTTCAGGGGCAACTGCGCCTTCCTCGATCCGTGCTGCGCGACGGGCATAACCCGGCGTCTGCGCGTTTGCGATATTGTCTCCGACGACGCCGAGCGCGCGTGAATAAGCGCGAAGGCCAGAAGCGCCGAGGGTCAAAAGATCGGTCATCGCGAACTGGCCGGTTTGGCGGTGAGCTGTTTTTCAATGATGGCGGCGATTCCGAACGCACCGACTGTCGCCATCGCGTCGGCAGTGTTTTTGTCAGCCAGCTCACGAAACTGGTCTGTCGCGTTCGAACCGAACATCGGATCGGCGAGTTTGGCGGCACGCATCGTGCCTATGATCTGCCGGAGGAATACAGCCTCGAACGCCTGTGCCGCCTTGCGCAACGCAGCGTCGGGCTTGGCGGGGGAGGGTGTTGCCGCAGAGGTATCGATCCGAATCATATGATCACAAGCTCCGCTTTGAGCGCGCCAGCCTCCTTTAGCGCCTGAAGGATCGCGACGAGATCGCCGGGAGTGATACCAAGACGATTGATCAGTCGCACAATGTCAGCAAGCGCCGCGCCGCGCGGAACAAGGAAGGCGGGATTGCGGCTTTCTTCAACTGTGACTGTGCTTGATGGTTCGATCACGGTCTGGCCGCGACTGAAAGGCGCAGGCTGACTGATCTGCGGGTCTTCATCGATCCTGACGGTCAGTTTGCCGTGTGAAACAGCAGCAGGCGAAAGCCGCACCGCACCGTTGATTACGACCGTCCCAGTGCGTGCATTGACGATGACTTTGGCGGGCGCTTCGGCAGGCACAAGTTCGAGATTCTCGATCCGGCTCATCATCTGCACGCGCGCTTCGCCACCCATTGGTGCACGGATCGTGATCGAACCGCCGTCACTTGCTGCTGCCGTGCCGGTGCCCATCGCGCTGTTGATCGTATCGGCGACAAGCCGCGCATTGGTCAAATCCTGACGCGCGAGGTTGAACGAAATTGTCTCTCCTCGTGCAAAGCCAGTATCGACGCTGCGTTCGACAGTGCCGCCGCCATCGATCCTTCCGGCTGATGGCGTATTGACTGAAACTTTGGACCCGTCGGCGGCATCGACGCCAAGCCCGCCGACCACGAGGTTGCCTTGCGCCATCGCGTATATCTGGCCGTCGGCACCATAGAGCGGCGCGAGCAACAGTGTTCCGCCGCGCAACGATTTGGCTTTGCCGATCGCCGACACGGTGATGTCGAGCCGCTGACCGGGTTTGGCAAATGGCGCAAGTTCCGCTGTGACGATCACGGCAGCCGCATTCTTGAGCGAAGGATTGACGCCCGTCGGCAAACTAAGGCCAAATCGCGAAATCGCGCCTTTAACGCCCTGTGTTGCATATTCGAGGCTGTCATCGCCAGTGCCGGACAGTCCGACGACAACTCCGTAACCTGTCAGCTGATTGGCGCGTAGTCCTTGGAACTCACCCAGATCCTTGATGCGTTCGGCACGCGCGGTCTGGGCAAGACAAAGCAATGCAAGTCCGAACAGCATACACATGATGCGCAAGACGGGCGTGACGACAGGAGAGGGTGTGTTCATCAGAATGGGCTGATCTTGGAGAAGAAGCGTTGCAGCCAGCCCTGACGGCTCGCACGCGCAATTTCGCCTTTGCCTGTATAGAGGATGCGCGCATCGGCGACCCGCGTGGAAAGCACGCGGTTGTCCGAAGAAATATCGGCCAACCGCACAATGCCCGAAATCTGGACATGCTCGTCGCCGCGATTGAGCGTCAGCTGCTTTTCGCCGCGAACAAACATAGTGCCATTGGGGTAGACCTCTGCGATCGTCACGCTCACTTCTCCACTGAGGGCATTCGACTGTGCAACTTCGCCCTTTCCTTTGAACGACTGATTGCCGCCCATGTTTACATCGCTTGGGCTGAAGACGCTGAGCGGGCCCGTCGTTGGTGGCGCAATTCCGACGCTGCCAATACGCGCGGTCGACGCTGAATTGGTCTTGGTGGCGCTTGTGCGCTCGACGAGAACAATGGTCACAAGATCGCCGACGCGACTTGCACGCGCGCCGGATGTTAGCGGCGTGTAACCGCCATCTGCGAAGATCGCGCCGGGTGTAGAGGCAGTTGGAGACTGCAAGGGAGGGACGCGTTCGAAGGTCGGTTTGGCCGACTTCGCTAAAGCCGGGGCTGCCAAGGCCACCCCGATCAGGATCGCAAGACTAAAGTTGTTGCGTGGCATTGCGCATCATTTCATCTGTTGACTGGATCATTTTGCTGTTCACTTCGTAGGCGCGCTGCGTCTCGATCATGTCGACCAGCTCTTCGACGACATTGACGTTAGACGCCTCGAGCGCACCCGAACGCAACGAGCCGCGGCCTTCGGACCCGGCCGCTCCGACCTGCGGCGCACCGGAGGCCTGCGTTTCGAGCAGCAGGTTGTTGCCGATGGCTTGAAGCCCTGCCGAATTAAGGAAGCGCGCGGTCTCGATCCGGCCAAGCTCAGTTGGCTCGGTCTGGCCAGCGATCTGTGCGGAAACCGTGCCGTCGGCACCGATGGCAATCGACGATGCGCCATCGGGAATCTGGATTTGCGGGATGATCGGTAACCCGTCCGAAGTTACGATCGTGCCTTCGGCCGACAGGCTGAAATCGCCCGCGCGGGTATAGGCGGTGCGACCATCGGGTGTCTGGACCTGGAAATAGCCGGCGCCTTCGATGGCGACATCGAGGCTGTTGGCGGTTGTTGTCAGCGAGCCTTGCGTGTCGATCCGCGCGGTGCCCGCAACCTGAACGCCGGTCCCAAGATTGAGACCGATAGCATATCGGTTCTCGCCTGAAGACGGCGCACCCGGATTCACAATTGCCTGATAGGCGAGCGTTTCGAACTTCGCCCGGTCACGCTTGAACCCAACGGTGTTTACGTTGGCGAGATTGTTCGCGATGACCTGCATCCGCGTATTTTGTGCATCAAGGCCGGTGCGTGCGGCATGAAGAGCTCCACTAGACATTGTTTGGTCCTTTATTGGGGGAGGCGCATGAGATCGGCTGTAGCCGCGTCCATATCGCGCGCATCGCCGATCAGTTTGAGTTGGGTATCCCACGAGCGGCTGGCTTCGATCATATCGACAAGCGCGATGGTTGCGTTGACGTTCGAACCCTCGAGTGAGCGTGAAATGACCCGGGCGCCGGGATCGTCGGGCAGGATGCCACCGCCGCGAACGCGGAACGCACCGTCAATTCCTTTGACCACGTCTGAGCCAATCGGGCTTGCCAGTTTGAGACGACCGATCTCCTGTGGTTGGGCGGGATCGCCCCCTTGCGGCACGATGTTGATCCGTCCTTCGGTATCGATGCCGATCGAGTCAGCAGGCGGCACAATAATCGGGCCGCCAACCCCTAAAACAGGCCTTCCGTCTCCGGCTGTCAGAAGTCCCTCAGGTGAAATCTGGAGATCGCCGCGCCGAGTATAGGCTTCATCGCCATTTTCGGCCTGAATGGTCAGCATCGCATCGCCTTCAAGCGCGATGTCCAAGTCGCGCCCGGTGGCAACGACAGTGCCCGACTTCATATCGGCAGCAACAACGCTTTCGCGTGCCATCGCTCGGGCTTCTACCGGCCCACCACGCAGCCAGAGTGCTTCGGCTTTTGCGATGTCTGCGCGGAAGCCTGGCGTTTCGACATTGGCGATGTTATTTGCCGTTGCCGTTTGCCGCGCCATAGCGCTGCGCATCGCGGTGAGGCTCGAATAGATGAGGCGGTCCATCGGGCTATCCTCAGTTGATGTTGAAGATCGTCTGGGTAAGGTTTGAGGCGGTTTCGATTGCCTTGGCGTTGGCCTGGAAATTGCGCTGCGCCGCGATCAGAGAAACGAGTTCTTCGGTCACATCGACATTGGCACGTTCGATGACGCCCGAACGCACCGCGCCCATCGGTCCGCTCGATGCCTGGGCGTATATCGGCAGACCGCTATCTCCTGTCGCCTCCCAATGGGCATCGCCGACAGGCCGAAGGCCATCCATTGCGGTAAAGCGTGCCATTGCGACAGCGCCAAGCAACTGCTGGTTTCCGTTCGAGAATGTCGCAGTGACGACACCGTCGTTGTTGATCGAAATGTTGGAAAGCGGTGCCGCAGGGTCTGCAGGATCGACTTCGGGCAGCACCAGACTGAACTGGTCCGATGCTCCTGTTGCCGTGACAATCCCGTTGGCATCGACCGGCAATAGCTGAAGCGACGATCCGATGCTGTCGATAACAGTGCGGTCATTGCGCACGGTAAAGCTGCCGTTGCGGGTGAAGCTAAGTTCGCCACCAGGATTGGTCCGGACGGCGAAAAAGCCTTCGCCGACAATCCCGAGATCGAGTGTTTTGTCGCTCGCTTCGAGTGTGCCTTGCGTGAATTGCTGAACAACGCCGTTCAGCCGCGTGCCTTGGCCCGCGACCGATTTGGTCGTCTGTGTCGGGGCTGCTGCGAACAAATCCCCGAACTGCGCCCGACTTTTCTTGAACGCGATCGAGTTCACATTCGCGAGGTTGTTCGAAATCGTCGCGAGGTCTGTCTGCGCGGCCTTGAGGCCCGACAATGACGTGTAGAATGACATAGCTGTTCTCCTTAAGACGTAGCCGACGGCGCGGTTGAGCTGCGAATGTCCCGAAGCAGTGCGGTCTGGGTGCTGATCTGTTCGGCGATTGCTTTCAAAGAGACATTCATCTCTGCAATCCCGGTCGAGCTCGACATCTGCGCCATTTGTGCGACCATTTGCTGGTTATCGACCGGCGCAAACGGATCCTGTTCTTTAAGCTGTGCAGTCATCAGCCGCAGGAAGTCGGTCTGGCCGAGCGACTGGCCGTTTTTCGCGGGGGCTGCGATGCGAGTGGCATCGATTGTCGAGATGCTGGTCATTGTCCCATCCTCAAGGTTTCGGAGATCAAAGTCTTGGCGGTCTGGAGAACCTGCACATTGTTCTGATACTGGCGCGAGGTCTCGATCATCTCGACCAGTTCCTGCGCGCTATCGACGGCGGCTTCCCAGACATTGCCTCCTGCATCGGCAAGCGGGTTGTCAGGATCATTGCGTTTGACGGGTGCTGCGCCTGCCTGCGCAATGCGGTCAACGGTCACCGTTGCTGTGCCATTCTCGCCCATGACTGTGCGAAAGACAGGCTTCATCGAGCGATATGCCGATGCCTCACTGCCTGCGACTGTTCCTGCATTGGCAAGGTTCGATGCGGTCGTGTTAAGCCGCACCAATTGCGCCGCCATCGCGCGCCCGCTGATTTCAAAGATCGAAAGCGACTGGCCCATGATCATTCTCCCTTGAGCGCGCGGGTAAGCGTGCCGATCCGGCTTTGCAGGAACGCAAGGCTTGATCGGTAAGCGAGCGCGTTTTCGGAAAAGGCGGTTTGTTCGGTTGCAAGCTCGACAGTATTTCCGTCGAGCGACGGTTGAAGCGGCACGCGATATCGAATGGCAGGGTCTGAGGAGGCACCATCTTTCGCAAGATCGAGCGCGGCCCGAAAATCGAGATCGCGCGCCTTGTATCCCGGCGTCGCCGCGTTGGCGATGTTCGATGCGAGCATTGCCATGCGTTGCGAACGCACTGTGAGTGCGGCGGCGTGAATGCCGAAAATGCCATCGCTGCCGGACATGCGCCGATCCTTTTGTCAGCACGCGGTGCACATCACATCGCGGCTATTCGAAGGGGAAAGCAGCCGCCGTGCCAACATTGGGAAATGGCGGCTTTCCGGCGGTTTTGGTCAAGAGTAGGGATGTTAGGGGGAGGTATTGCCAAACATTTGACGGTGAATATCTCGTCTAAATGGCCCACTTCTTGCTTATTCGAAACGATCAAAGCTGCAAAGGAATGATAGCATGAAGCCGTCTGCATTTTTTATCGTCGGTCTTGTCGGTGCCAGTCCTGCACATTCGCAGACTGTCGAGTCTCCGACCATGATCGATCAAAGTGTCGAGGAGTTTCTTGGGCAACCAGCAGGAACTCCAGGCGGTGCAGCGTATCGCGTCGATCCCCGGTTGAGGCTTGCCAAATGTCCTAAAGCCCTCTCCGTCCAGCCCGCAGGTACGGGTGCAATCGAAGTCCGTTGCCACGAAATTGGCTGGCGGCTCAGGTTGCCCCTCATGATGACTTCGGGGGCTTCCGCTTCCACGGCGGCGGTGAAGCGAGGGGACAACGTCAAAATCTCGGTGCACGGATCTGGCTTCGAAATTACGACATCTGCCGTCGCGTTGGAAGATGCGGCGATCGGCAGTGGGGTGCGTGTCAAATCGCTGACAGACGGAAGTATATTCCGGGCTACGGTGATTTCGGGCGGATTTGCCGAATTTCGAGATTAAATCGTGCGCGACCAAAGCCGTAATAGCACAACAGGAGCTGTCGATTTCCCGACACTGTGGTTGAGAGACTGATACGATGATCGACCGGATCAAAACAGGTATTGCGATAGTCCGGGCCAAAGCGGTCACTGACGCCGAGCCCGAGAGATTTCGCGATGCGTCGCGGCTGGCATCTATAAATGTGACACCTTCGTTGCCAAAGCTGGTCAGCCTTGCCGCTGACCTGGCCAAGCAAGGTCCGCCAATCGATTACGCAAAAATTGCGCAGATCCGTCAGGCGATTGCATCGGGGACATATTTTGTCGATCTTGAGGCGACTGCAGCTGCCATCCTCGCTTTCGATCGGTTCAGCCGTGAAACATTCTGACCTTTTTGCCGATTTGATTGCAGCGCAAACGCGCCTGATCGAAGCACTTGATGCGCGTTCGCCCGATGAGATAGTGGCAGCATCGGTAAACCTTGCAGAACGTGTTGCAAAGTTGAAAACACTGGCCGCCGAGCCAATCGGCGTGAATGCAACCGCAAAAATCGAACACGCCCTAAAGCAAAGCGATGCGGCGAAAATGCGCGTCAACATTTTGTCCGATTGGAACCGTCAGCGGATTGACCGACTGGCCGAATTGCGTGGATGCAAACCAAAGCTGGCCTATGCCCGGAACACGCGTGGCTGAGGCGTAAGTCTCAATTGGCACGACGATTGCTGATCCCTGTCTGAAACCATCGGACCGGACTTGTGTCAGCATCAATCCCTACCCAAACCATCTCCAATGATCGGCCTGCCGTGATCGCAGCCATCGCATCTGCCGCCCAGCGGAGCGGTGTCGATTTTAGGTATCTGCTGGGGCAGGCGAGGATCGAAAGTGGGTTGAACCCATCGGCAAAGGCCAAGACATCGAGTGCAACAGGGCTGTTTCAATTCACATCGCAGACGTGGCTCGCAACAGTCAAAGCCAATGGCGCAGAGCTTGGCTATGGCTGGGCAGCCGACGCCATCACACAGAGTTCGAATGGCAGATATCGCGTTGCCGATCCGGCAATGCGTTCGGCCATACTCGGGCTTCGCAACAATCCGCAGCCAGCATCCGACATGGCGGCTGAGTTTGCCGAAGATAATGCCGCTGTTCTTGCAGCAGAAACAGGGCGCACACCTGAATCGGTCGATCTGTATCTGGCTCATTTCCTTGGTGCTGCCGGTGCCTCCAAGTTTCTGACAGCCTTTGAAATCGATCCAGATGCCCCGGCTGCGGAAAGTTTTCCGGCAGCGGCAAAAGCCAATCGCAGTATATTCTATGACAAAAGCGGGGCTCCGCGGACCTTTGCTGACATTCGCAATCGGTTCGCGGCGAAGCTCAATGAGGCCGATCGCGATACGCCGGTGCCTGCGGTCGGCGTGCCCGTGCCAACTTACATTGCAACCGGTGTATCTTTAGCGTCGAGGTCGGGGCGTCCCGCGTTGCTCAGCACAGAAGCCCGGATTTTCGCCGGTATTGAGCCTATGCCGAAACGGCTTTCTCTCGATTTTGCGGTGCAGGCCTATCGCCGCCTTGCAGCGCTTGATGGTGGTCGCACATGACGCGGGTGATCTTCGGCTTGTGGGGAAATGCCGCCCGAAGCAGCGCACTGCCGTTCGCTGTGTTGCTGGTCATCATGTTAATGGTCGTGCCGGTTCCGGCATTGATCCTCGATCTCGGCTTTGTCGCGAACATCATGATCTCGCTAGCGGTGCTGATGGTCGCGCTCAATGTGGCTAAGCCGCTCGATTTTTCCGCGTTTCCGACAGTCTTGCTTCTTGCGACCTTGTTCAGGCTGGCACTTAACGTCGCCTCAACCCGCGTTGTCCTCGTCGAAGGCCATACCGGAACTGCTGCGGCGGGGCATGTGATCGAGGCATTCGGCGAGACGCTGATTGGCGGCGATTATGTCGTGGGCATTTTCGTCTTTGTCGTCGTGATGATCATCAATCTTGTCGTGATCACCAAGGGCGCGGGCCGGGTTTCCGAAGTCTCAGCGCGCTTTACGCTAGATGCCTTGCCAGGAAAGCAAATGGCGATCGATGCTGACCTGAATGCAGGGCTGATTGCGCCGGAAGACGCCAAGGCGCGCCGGATCGAGGTCGCGACAGAAGCCGATTTCTACGGTTCGATGGATGGCGCCTCCAAGTTTGTGAAGGGCGATGCGATCGCCGGCGTGCTCATCTTGCTCGTGAACATCTGTGGTGGGCTGGTGCTTGGTGTTGCGAGCCACGGACTTTCGCTGTCTGAGGCCGCGAGCACCTATATCGTGCTGGCAATCGGAGACGCGCTTGTCGCGCAAATCCCCGCGCTGATGCTGTCGATTGCGGCGGCTTCGATCGTGACGCGGGTGACTTCGCCACTCGATCTGTCGGGGCAAATCGCAAGCCAGTTCGGTCACGCTCGCGCGTGGGGTCCAGTGGCGGGCATCCTCGTAGCACTCGGTCTGGTGCCGTCGATGCCGCAACTGATTATCCTGCCTGCTGCGGCAGTGGCCGCAGGCATTTTCTGGATGCTTCGCAAGCGTGAAACGCTGGCGAAAACTGCGCTACCCCTGCCAGAAATTCCGCACGTCCCTGCCGAAATTGCCTGGAGCGAAGTGTCTGAGACTGCGGCGGTGATCCTCGAAATCGGATATCTGATCGTCGATCTTGTCGATGACCGGAAACACGCGCCGTTGATGGGGCGGATCACCGGCGCTGTCTCAGACACTTCGCTCCAG
>JANOQL010000159.1:0-3918 GCA_031414835.1 Sphingomonadales bacterium
CGCGGCCATCATGACGTGATGATGCGTGGGACGTTTGCCAATATCCGGATCAAGAACGAAATGGTCCCCGGCATTGAAGGCGGCATGTCATCGTACAAGGGCGAAACCATGCCGATTTATGACGCGGCGATGGCGCACAAGGCCGATGGCACGCCATTAGTCGTTATCGGCGGCAAGGAATATGGCACCGGATCGAGCCGCGACTGGGCCGCAAAGGGCACCAACCTCCTCGGCGTCCGCGCGGTGATCGTCGAGAGCTTCGAACGCATCCACCGGAGCAACCTCGTCGGCATGGGCGTGCTGCCGCTGCAATTCTTGGGCGGCGATACGCGGACTTCGCTGGGTCTGACCGGAGATGACAGCTTCACGATCACCGGCGTCGCGAGCCTGAAACCACGTCAGGAAGTAACCGTCAACGTCACCCGTAAGGATGGCTCAGCGTTCACCTTCAAGGCACTCTGCCGCATCGATACCGCGAATGAAGTCGAGTATTTCATGAACGGCGGGATTTTGCATTATGTGCTGAGAAAGCTGGCTGCTTGAAACTCAGTCGCGAAGAAGTCTTGAACGGCCTTTTTCGTCGGCTTTATGGCAAGCCTGTCGTGCGAAACGATCTGCGCGGCGAGTTGGTCGAGCAACTTGTAGGCATGGCACTTGCGCCGGAGTGGACGCACTGTGGCAGCGACTGGGGTTCGTGCGACCTTCGGCACGAGCAAACTGGTTGCACGATACAAGTAAAACAATCAGCTGCTCAACAGTCTTGGGTCGCAAGCGATCGGGGGTATAGAGCACCGCGTTTCTCGATTGCGAGAAAAACGGGTCGATATGAGGGTGCAGACTGGGTCGTTGGCAGAGGAAGAAATGCCGATATCTTTGTTTTCGGTTGGCACGGCAGGAACGGAGGCGATTGCGACCATGCCGACCCATTGCAGTGGAGCTTCTATGTAGTGCCTGAATCACATCTCCCTGACCAAGATTCGCTCGGACTGCGGCAGATTGAGCAAATCACCAAAGCAGTAGAATTCTTCGAGTTGTCATCGGCGGTCGGTGTGGCGATGTCCCAAATCGATGTGAAGGAAGCAGAGCATGCCAACTGAAATCAAGCCGATCCGTGTCGAGGCGGATTTTATGACAGAGGTGGGAGCGATAGCTGTATGATCAAACTCGTCTATTGCATCGCGCGCAAGCCCGACGTTTCGCCGGAGGAGTTCTATCGCTACTGGCTCGAAGACCACGGCCCGAAGGTGAAGGCGGTCGCGGCGGCGATCGGCGCGATGCGCTACGTCCAAAGTCACACGATCCTACCCGACGTCAACGCCGGTTTCCGCCAATCTCGCGGGCTGGCTGCGGGCTATGACGGGATCACTGAAGTCTGGTTCGAAAGCGAAGCGAGCATGACCGCGGCGATGAGCACCCCGGACGGCATTGCGGCGGCAAAGGTGTTGCTCGATGACGAAAGCCACTTCATCGACTTCACGACATCGAGCGTCTTCATGACTCGGGAGCATGCGATTTTCTGATGGGTCTGGAGGTCTGAGATGGCGTTGCTCGCCGAAGCCAGCCTTGTCACTCAGACGCCAAACGGGCTTTCCGCCGCGTTCGATCCCGAATGGAATATCTGGGGTCCGGTCGGCGGCTATGTCGCCGCGATTGCGTTGCGCGCGGTAGGGAAGGTTGCGCCGCCCGGGCATCGCCCGGTCAGCCTGTCATGCCTGTTCGTATCGCGCGGCGAGAATGCGCCAATCGAAATTGCAGTCGAGCCAATCAAGACCGGCAGCACCGCTTTCTGGTCGGTCGCGCTCAGCCAATCGGGCAAATCGGTGCTGCGCGCGCAAATCTGCACCACCGCGAAGACCGATGGCCCGGACAAGATCGATATCGCAGCCCCCGATGTGCCGCCGCCCGATGCACTCGAAACGTTCGTCGATCAGCTGCGCCGGTTCGGGCATGAACCGATTCCGTTCTGGCTCAACGTTGAAGGGCGGCAGGTCGATTTTCGTGCGCCCGGTGTGCCCGATCCGCGCGGCGGCTTCACCGAACGCTGGATGCGGTTCAAGGATTGGGAGGCGACCACCGACCCGTTTCTCGATGCCGCTCGCGCAGTCATCGGGATCGATACGCATTTCTGGGCGGCATATAATCGCGGACTGTCCGAGCTGCCCAAACACGTCGCCCCGTCGCTCGATCTGACAATCTGGTTCCACGATGCTGCGCCGTCGTCACCGTGGCAATTGATCGCCGCGCGTTCCGATTTTGCAAAACATGCGTTGCTCGGCGGTGTTGCTGAAGTCTGGTCTGAGGACGGAAAACTGGTCGCGCGCGGAGGGAGCCAGAGCCTCTTTGTGCCGTTGCGGTGAAATGCATGTCGAATTGTCCTAGACCCGCTCAGAAACCATTGTCCTAGAGGCTGGCCGCTGTGGCAAAATCGGCGGATGACACAATGCACTTTTTCGGAAACTGCCAATAAGCGACTGGAGACACCCTATTCGGTGTCTCCTGCGGGCCACGCGCGCGCGATGCAAGTGAGCGTCGATAGACTGTCCCCGGGGGAGCACCCCTACCCCGTGTCTAAGCCTCGACTTGGTGAGAGATCAGCCGTTTCTTGCATCGATCAATACCTCCCCATGATGGGGAGGTTTGAAGCGCAGACGTGTCGTCAACTTTGTCAACTTCCAGCTTCACACCAAGTGCGGTGTCCATTGCCGACACCCGGCGAGGAAAGGTCAATCCTCTGTCACCTGAGCAACACGTCTACCCTCCAATCTAAGCCTCCACTTTCTGAGGAACCGGCCATTTTCGACCGCGGCAACCGCAATTTGGCCGGCCGCCCAGAACTTGAATCGCTAACCACCTATTAACCACAAACAGGCAAACCGATTTGAGTATGTCAGCATCGACCCTCCCAATCTCACGCAACTGGCGGTTTGCCGCAATCCTAGCGCTCGGGCTGATCGGCGTCGTGCTCTTGTCACGCTTTCAGGCACCCGACGATATTGATTTTGTGAGTTACTGGGCGGCGGCGAAGCTCACGCTCGGCGGTCAGCCTGCGCTGGCCTATGATGTTGCGGTGCACCGTGCGGTTGAAATGACTGTCGCGCCTGTCGAGGGGAAAATGCCGTTTCCCTATCCGCCGCCTGCGCTGTTTCTGTTATGGCCGTTCGGATTATTGCCTTTCCTTTGGGCGACGGTCGCGTGGGTTGTCGCTGGGTTGCTGCTCTACGGCTGGACGGTTCGCAAAACGATGCCGGGAATGTTGCCGGTCGCGCTTGCCTTCCCGCCGCTGCTCATCTCCGGGATCATCGGTCAGAATGGGTGGATCACCGCGTCGCTATTTTTGGGCGGTATAGCGCTTCTCCCGAAGCGGCCGTTTGTCGCGGGGCTGCTCTTCGGGTGCCTTGCGATGAAGCCGCAACTGGCCGCGCTTGTGCCGTTGGCACTGCTGATGGGTCGTGAGTGGCGCGCGCTGGCGGGATCGGTTGTCGGGTTTGCGGGGCTGTGTCTGGCTTCACTTGCAGTGTTCGGGATCGAGCCTTGGCAGGGGTTTTTCGACCTGCTGCCGCTTTATGGTTCGGCGGCGAGCGAAGGAACGGTGGGCTGGCCACGGATCGCGAGCCTTTATGCCGCGCTGCGCATGGCGGGCGTGCCAGAAATAGCCGCAGCCGCGATCCATGCCGGAGTGGCGCTGGCCGCAATGACCGCAATGGTGATCATCTGGCGGCGCGAAGACCTCAGCCATGCGCGTGGAGCGATCCTTGCGGCGGCGACGATGCTGCTCAGCCCCTATCTTTATATGTACGATCACCTGATGCTGATTGCCGCTGTCGCCTGGGCGTTGCACCGCGGTGTGAAGCAGCGCTGGATCGCAGTGCTGTTTCTCGTCTCACTCGGAGGACTGGTGCAGATGATGATGCCCGCACC
>JANOQL010000160.1:0-8761 GCA_031414835.1 Sphingomonadales bacterium
TTCCTGCTTGCGGTGATCGTCGTGTTGTCAACGCGGACCGCGATGAGCACCGAGGATTTCGAAGCGTGGGGGTGGCGCGTGCCGTTCCTGATTTCGATCCTGCTACTCGCGATTTCATTGTGGATCCGGCTCAAACTTTCCGAAAGCCCCGTCTTTGCCGCGATGAAGGCGGCGGGGACGACATCGAAAAACCCGTTTGTCGACAGCATCAAATATCCCGGGAACATCAAGCGGATTTTCGTCGCAATGTTCGGCGTCGCAGCGGGGCTGACGGTGATTTACTATACCTCGCAATTCTACACGCTCTATTTCCTGACAGGCACCGCGCGCGTGCCCGAAACCGATGCTCTGACCTATATGGCGGTGGGCGCGATGATCGCGGCGCCATTTTACCTCGTGTTCGGGCGGATTTCGGACAGGTTCGGGCGCAAGAAACTGTTGCTGATCGGCTATGCGCTTTCGATGCTGGCAACGTTCCCGCTGTTCTGGATGATGGCCGATGCGGCGAACCCGGCCTTGGCGCGTGCAACTGCCGCGTCTCCTGTCACGCTCACCGCGCCCGAATGCGATTTCAGCGTCTTTGCGACCAAACAGGCCACCGAATGCGGCAAGGCGTATAACTTCCTGTCGAAACGCGGAATCAGCTATGCCAAGGCCGACGGAGCCGATGTCGTCTTGCGCGTCGGAACCGCCGAGGTGCGCGGGTTCGATGAGAAGGCCTATATCGCGGCGCTCGAAGCGGCGGGCTATCCTGACAAATCGGATGCTGCGCAGCGCAATCCGTTGCTGATCATCCTTGCGGTCGCATTGCTCGTCGGGCTTTCGGCGATGACCTATGGCCAGGTGGCTGCGATCCTTGTCGAGATGTTTCCGGCCAAAATCCGCTACACCTCGATGTCGATCCCCTATCATATCGGGACGGGGTATTTCGGCGGATTCCTGCCCTTCATCTCGCAATATATCGTTGTGAAAACGGGCGGCGCGTTCAATGGCCTCTGGTATGGCATCGGGGTGACCGCGATGGCCTTCATCGTCAGCGCGATCTGGCTTGAGGAGAATAAGGACAAGGAACTCGACTAGGCTGGCCGTGCCACCTATCGCGCGCGACATGGCTGCGGCTCCTTCTCCCTTGCGATTGCACCTCGACGGCGCTGCGCTTGTCGCGAACTGGCTCTGGCTGGCCGCAAAGAGCGGCGCGGCGGCGTGCGGGGCTGCGGTCAAGGCCAATGGCTATGGGCTTGGCGCAAGCGAGGTCGTCACACGGCTCGCGGCGGCGGGATGTCGTGACTTCTATGTGGCAACCTGGGCCGAGGCAGAGGTTTTGCGCACCATGCCGGGCGGCTGCGCGCTGTCTGTCCTCCACGGCGTCCGGCGCGAGGATATGGCGGTGGCTATCGCGAGCCCTGCTCGCCCAGTGCTCAGCACGCTGGCACAGATCGCCGCGTGGCGGCCAACCGGGCGTCCGTGCGATGTGATGGTCGATACCGGAATGAACCGATTGGGGATCGCCGTCTCCGATGTGCTGGCTGGCGCAATTGCCGGCCTCTCCATCGAAACCCTGATGAGCCATCTTGCCTGTGCCGACGAAGATAATGCGCACAATAAAATGCAGCAATCGGCATTTGCGACGCTTGCCGGGCGGACGGATGCGAAACGAATGAGTTTGGCAAACAGTGCGGGCATCTGCCTTGGTTCAGAATACAGGTTCGATCTCACGAGGCCAGGGCTGGCGCTGTACGGTGGGATCCCGCGCGCAGAGGCGACGGGCGATATCGCGCAAGTGGTGTTTCCCGAAGCACAGATTTTGCAGCGGCGCATTTTGAGGGCAGGGGACAGCATCGGTTACAGCGCGACCTTCGTCGCACCTTGCGATACCGAAGTTGCGATCACCAATCTGGGCTATGCCGATGGCTATCTGCGCGGGTTTTCAGGACGCGGACGCGCAGGCGGTGGGCGTTTTCCGGTGCTTGGCCGTGTGTCGATGGACCTGACGGCAATCGGCGTGGATGCGGCACCCGGATTGGCCGAAGGCGATTGGGTAACGCTCGATTACGCTCTCCCCGATGCTGCGCAGCAATCGGGTCTTTCGCAATATGAGTTGCTGACAGGCCTTGGAAACCGGTTCGACCGCATCTGGATCTGACGCAGATGTTGCGGTGCACCGCAAATTGCTGCTATCATTGTGCACGTGCGAAAAGGATCGGGTGATGGCGAAACAGGGTCGGGGATCGGGCGAAGGCCAGATCATTATCAAGAAATACGCGAACCGGCGTCTCTACAATACAGATACATCGGCTTACATCACGCTCGACGATCTTGCGAAGATGACGCGCGAGGGCCGCGATTTCGTGGTCCTTGATGCCAAATCGAACGACGATATCACGCATAGCGTCCTGACGCAGATCATCATGGACAGCGAATCGCGCGGGGCCACGATGCTGCCATCCAATTTCCTTCGCCAGCTGATTTCGATGTATGGCGATTCGATGCAGGCGATGGTGCCGCAATATCTCGAAGCCTCGATGGAATCATTCCGCAAGAATCATGATCAATTCCGCAGCGCGATCGAAGGCGCGATGGCGAAAACGCCATTCGGTGAAATCGCCAAGCGCAATCTCGACATGTTCGAAGCCGCTGCGAGTGCGTTTCGCCCCAAGACCGCCGAGACGGGCAAAGATGCCGAGATTGCGGCACTGAAAGAAGAATTGGCAGCGATGCAGGACCGGTTGAGCAAGCTGGGGTGATTATCCCTTACAGGGTTTGATTGCGCCTGGTTCGGGCCGCTCACCCACAAGATCGAATGCGGCGAAATAATTTCCCGCCTGCGGCATGGGTTGCACGTCGATCTTTCGGTATCCAACCGCCGCCAACTCGCATTCGAGCAATTTTGGCGGGGTGCCATGATCCTGTGTCGGACGGTCAGCATCGACAATGATCACGCGCCCGCCGGGTTTGAGCGAAGGCCGCAACCGCCAGAGGAACTCATACGGGTCGGCAATCTCGTGATACATATGGACCATCATGATGCGGTCGAAACTGGCTGGCGGCAGCTTGGGATCGGCAGGTTCGCCCAGCTTCACCGACACATTGTCGAGATTTTCGCGATAGACGCGCTCGGCAAGCGTATCGCGCACTTTTGGAATAATATCCTGCGCCAGCACCCGGCCATTTTCACCGACGCGCCCCGCCAGCCGGATCGTGTAGTAGCCTTCACCTGCACCGATATCGGCCACGGTCATGCCCGCCGCGATTCCGGCCTTGTCCATCACCCGGTCAGCCTCTTTAACCCGGTCGCGGGCTTCTTCGGTCGACCAGCGGCTCGATACGATCGTCGCGACGGGGCGGTCCGCTTTGGGGAATGCCGAGGAGGCAACTCCGGCATCGCCGCTTGTGGCAGGCGTCGGGTTGCAGGCTGACAGTGCCAGCAGCGCAAGGGCGGCAAGCCTAATCGACATCCTCGACATCCACTTTCTCGCCCGTCACGCGTTGTGACAATGCAGCAGCCATGAAGCGATCGAGATCGCCGTCGAGCACGTCCGACGGAGAGGTTGAGATCACGCCCGTGCGCAAATCCTTCACCAGCTGATACGGCTGGAGAACATAGGATCGGATCTGGTGCCCCCAGCCGATATCGGTTTTCGCGGCATTGACTGCGTTGGCTTCAACCTCGCGCTTTTGCAGTTCATGTTCGTAAAGACGCGCGCGCAGCTGCTTCAGTGCCTCGGCGCGGTTTTTGTGTTGCGATCGCTGGTTCTGGCACGAAACAACGATTCCGGTTGGCGCATGGGTGATCCGCACTGCGCTGTCGGTGGTATTGATGTGCTGCCCACCTGCGCCCGACGCGCGATAGGTATCGATGCGGAGCTCGCTCTCGTTGATTTCGATCTCAATATCGTCATCGACTTCAGGGTAGACCCAGACGCTCGAGAAGCTGGTGTGCCGCCGCGCGTTTGAATCATACGGGCTGATGCGGACGAGCCGGTGGACGCCGCTTTCGGTCTTGGCATATCCGTAAGCGTTCGGCCCCTTGAGCAGATAGGTGGCTGATTTGATGCCTGCCTGTTCGCCTGCGTGATAATCGATCAGCTCGACCTTCATGCCGTGGCGTTCGGCCCAGCGGGTGTACATCCGGCTGAGCATTTCGGCCCAATCCTGGCTTTCGGTTCCGCCTGCGCCCGCGTTGACTTCGACATAGGCGTTGTTGGCGTCAGCCTCGCCTGCGAGCAATGCCGCAACCTTGTCGCGTTCGGCACGGATAGCGAGCGTGGCGAGCGCCGCCGCACCTTCATCGACCATCGCCTCATCACCTTCGGCTTCGGCCATTTCCATCAGTTCGACGGTATCGCTCAATTCGGATTCGATCGCGCGGGTCGCGGCAATCGCTTCTTCCAGTCGCCGCCGTTCGCGCATCACTTCCTGCGCGGCCTTGGGATCGTTCCAGAGCGCCTGATCCTCGACCTTGGCATTGAGCTCGCCGAGCCGCTTGAGCGCGCGATCCCAATCGAGAAAGCGGCGCAGCAGCGCAAGGGCTGCATTGATCTGATCGGCATTGGCCTGCGCTTCAGCGCGCATGATGGTCTCCGGTGGATTGAGGATCGCAAAACTCTTGCGGACGAGCGTTAGTAGATTCCGCCCTCGCGTTGCAAGAAATCGCTGTCACGGTTGGGGCCGGAGGCTGCCGGTCCCTTCGCCGCTTTGGGTGCGGCTGCCTTGACCTTGGGCAATTCGTCGCGTCGGATCGAACGGCGTGGTTCGCTTTCGGCCTTGAATGCTTCCCAGATTACCGCCGATTTGGGATCGTCTCCAGGCCAGGCCCCGAATACGCGCTTGCCCGAATTGCGCTCGATCCGGATCATGCGGATACCGGTAGGCGCACGGAATGGAACGACCGGCATATCCTTCATCGCTTTTTCCGCGAACGATTTGAAAATCGGCACAGCGAGCGTCCCGCCTTGGGCATAACCACCCATCGATCGGGGCTGATCGAAGCCCATGTAAATCCCCGCAATCATGTCTGCCGATCCGCCAACAAACCAGACGTTCGTAGGGCCGGTCGTCGTCCCTGTCTTGCCAAACACCGGTCGTTTGAGATCGCGGAGCGCCGTGGCGGTGCCGCGTTGCACCACGCCTTCGAGCATATGGACCATCTGGTATGCTGACAGCGGGTCCATTGCCTGTTTGGTGCGCACAGCAGGGCGCGGCATCGGCTTGCCATCGTAATTGGCCAGATTGCAGCGTTCGCATTGCCGCGTGTCGGACTTGAAGCGAACCTTGCCGTTCCGATCCTGCGCAAAATCGATCAGCGTCGGCTGCACGTCGCGTCCGTTGCGCGCAAGGATCGAATAGGCGTTAACGAGCCGCATGACCGTCGTTTCGCCTGCGCCCAGCGCGATCGACAGCACCGCCGGATACGTCTTGCCCGGCTCGCTGATCCCTGTTGCAGAGGCCAGCTTGACGACGCGATCCATGCCGGTCTGCGAAGCTGCCCGCACCGTCATCAGGTTGCGCGATTGTTCGAGACCCCAGCGCATCGTATGCGGGCCCGATCCGCCGCCGCCGCCAAAGTTGCGAAAGCATTTCTGCCCCAACCGCGCCCCTTGATAAACACAGAACGGCCCGTCGATAATGATCGACGCGGGCGTCATTCCGCTATCGAGGGCTGCTGAATAGGCGAACGGCTTGAAGCTCGATCCCGGCTGGCGTTCGGCCTGGGTTGCGCGGTTCAATGGCGAGATTCGCGAATCGAACCCGCCCTGCATGGCCACGATGCGCCCGCTATGCGGATCCTGCACGACCATCCCGCCCGAAATTTCGGGGATATTGCGCAACACCCACGATCCGCCTTCATTCTTGACCGCGATCACATCGCCAGGCTGCAGAAGCGAAAACGCACTCGATGCAGTGCGCGCGCGTGGCTGCGTTGCGGCCCATTGCGGCATTGTGCCGGTCGATCCGTCGCCAAAGCCAATCCGTGCGCTTTGCGGCCCTTTGTCGAGGATCATCGCCACGCGCCAGTCGGGATAGCCTGCACCCAGATTGGCCTGCGCCAGCGTTTGCGCCCAATTGCCCTGTGGATCGAGCTGCTTGATCGGCCCGCTCCAGCCTTTGCCACGGTCGTATCGCATCAGTCCGTCGCGCAAGGCGGCTTCGGCATAGAGTTGCAGTTTGGGATCGAGCGACGTGCGCACCCATAGCCCGCCTTCATACACGCTATAGGGGTTGCGCCCGGCTTCGGATTCCTGCCCGAACCGGTCGATCAGCTGACGGCGAACTTCTTCGACGAAATAGCCACCGACCAGCTCGCTCTGTGGGGCCGCACGCGGGACGGTTCCCAGCGGCAACGCGCGCGCCTCGCTGTGTTGTGCGGCTGTGATAAAATCATTGTCGAGCATTTCATTGAGAACATAATTGCGGCGCTCAATCGCCCGGTCGTAAAACCGCTCGGGGCGGTAATTCGACGGGCCTTTGGGAAGGATGGCGAGATATGCCATCTCGTGTAGCGAAAGCTCTGTCACATCCTTACCGAAATACGCGCGTGCGGCAGCTTGAACGCCGAAGCTGTTCCGCCCCAGCGCAATCTGGTTGAGATACAGTTCGAGGATCTGCTGTTTGGTCAGCGCGCTTTCGATGCGATACGCGAGCAGCGCCTCTTTGGCTTTGCGGCTGTAAGTCGCCTCGTTGGTCAGCAGCAGATTCTTTGCGACCTGTTGCGTGATCGTCGATGCGCCACGCGGGCGGCCTGAACTCGTCGCATTGTCCCACAATGCTGCGAGCACGCCGAGATAATCGACTCCGCCATGACTGAAAAAATTCTTGTCCTCTGCGGCCAGAAATGCGCGGATCAGCAGTGGCGGATACTCGTCATATCGCAACACCACACGGCGTTCGCGCGCATAGCTGTGGACAGGCGTGCCATCGATCGCACGGACATAGCTTGGAAGTGGCGGCTCATAAGTTTTGAGCCGATCGACCGACGGCAGGTTGCGCGCGATCGTCAGCCAGATCACCAGCGTCAGAAAAAGGAAAGCACCGAGGCCGTAAACGCTCAACCGAAACCAGCGTTTGGGCCATTGGCCACGGAACCATTCCGCAACCGCGTTGGTATCGCGGCGCAACCTGAGTTTCAGGCTGCCGGTTTCAGGAGACGCGACCATTGCATTGGCGCCTTAAGGCTCCGGTTGCGAAAAGAAAAGGCTAACGCTGCGCCAGCCGACGCGCAAAATACACTTCAACGGCTTTGCGCACGCCCGTCGCAATGCTGGCTTGCCCGTCCTTCGACGCGACGCGCTGCGCATCGGTGGGGTTCGTCAGATAGCCGACCTCAAGCAGGATCGACGGCATGTCAGGCGATTTCAGCACCGCCAGACCCGCCATTTTGTGGAAATCGCTGCGGAACGGCACGTAACGGGCGGCTTCTCGCTTTAGCAGATTGGCAAAGCCCGCAGACGCATTCATCGTTTCGCGCTGCGCCAGATCGACAAGGATCGACGCAATATCCTTATTCTCTGCACCAAGATCGACGCCGTTAATGACATCGGCGCGGTTTTCGCGCTGCGCCAGCAATTGTGCCTCTCGGTCGGACGCGACTTCGGACAGCGTGTAGACAGTCGCGCCCGATGCCGCTGTGGCAGGGGCGGCATCGGCATGGACCGAAATGAACAGATCGGCTTTCAGGTTGCGGCCAATTGCCGATCGTTCGCGCAAGACATAAAACCGGTCATCCTCTCGGGTTAGCGCCACGCGCACCCGGCCGCTCGCGATCAGGGCATCGCGAATTTGCCGCGCGACCCCCAACGTCACATCCTTTTCGCGCACTCCCGAAACAGGAGAAACTGCGCCGGGATCGTGCCCGCCATGGCCCGCATCGATCACCACCAAAGGCCGTCCCGCCGGGCCATAAATCTTCGGGCGCGGCATGGTGCTGCGTGCAGGTGCCAATGGCACCGTCAGGCTGTAAGAACTGCGCGGCGGCTTGGCACGTGCCGCGACGGGCGATTTGTAGAATTTGCGATCTTCGACCGATGCGATGCCAAAACGGATCGGCTCGACAGGCGAAAGCGATAACGTCAGGCTTTTTCCGTCGGACGAAAAACTCCCGGTGCTGACGATGGCAGGCGCACTGAGATCGAACACGATCCGCGTCGTGCTCGCGTCGAACCGCCCCTGCCGCACGCGCGATATTGGTCCACCGCTGTTCGCTTCCCTGCCGGGTTCTGCGCCGTCTATGTCGAGTGCGATCCGGTCCGGCTCCGACAGGATGAAGCTGCTCGCGCCAGTGACGGCATCATCAAGGCTGATCGTAACGGTCGTGCCATCGACGCTCACCTTGCTGACGCCCGCGGCCTCTGCCGCGTTCAAAGGGGTCATCACCCCGACAAGAGCCAGCGCCAGCGTCATCTGGCCCTTGTGCCGCGCCGCGCGCCCTTCCGTCCACCCCTGAAACATCGTCAATTGGTTTCCCGCCGATTCATCATCCGATATGGCGGAATTACGCAGATGAGTTCGAAGACGTGGTGGAAGGATCAGGTAAACGCGATTTTAGGCATAATGCAGATCAGTGGCAGGCGATTGCACAACCCAGTCGCCGCGCCCATATGCCGGAAATGCCTGAGACATCGACCATCGCAGCGATCGCATGGGCCGTCATCCTCGGTGGCGCAGGCGGGCTGCTGACGACAATCGGGCCATGGTATCGCAACCTCAAAAAGCCGAGCTGGCAACCGCCCGACTGGCTGTTCGGCCCCGCATGGACGATCATCCT
>JANOQL010000161.1:0-2502 GCA_031414835.1 Sphingomonadales bacterium
CAGCGAGAAATAGGTCGTCAGCCCGATCACGATGATGAGTGAGAGATTGTCTGCCCAACCCGAAGGAACACCTGCCATCTCGAGCCTCGCCGCAACAGGCCCGCCAAGACTCGCACCCGAATAGGCACCCGCGACAATCCCGATCAGCGTGATACCGATCTGCACAGTAGACAGGAACCGGCCAGGATCCGACCCAAGCGCGATCGCAGCTTCAACCCCACGACGGTTGCCCTTGCGCGCGAGTGCCTCGAGCCGCGGCTTGCGCGCAGATACGATCGCCATTTCAGACATGGCGAACACACCATTGAGCGCGATCAACCCAAGAAGGATGAAGACGTCGATCCACGGAAAGGGGGGCAAGATTTGAGCCATCGGCGTTGCAACGCTCAATGCCGCGTTTCGGGTGCGTCGGCAAGTGGGTGTGGGTGGAAGTGAGAACGACTGCGTGTGATAAGGTTTCGTCCATTGGGCATTGGCCAAAGCGATCGCTAGGCGGTATGAATTGCAGGATGAACTTTCGTCCGGACTGATGAAGTGTCAGCTTAGCGTCGGTTGGCCAACAGGAGACGGTCATGACTCACTTTCCGTCACAACAGAACGATGTTTTCTATTTGACCGAGGGCGGTCAGGAGACGGAGATCATGTATCGCCACGGGTATGATCTCCCCGAGTTCGCAATGTATCCGCTGCTTCAAAATTCAACGGCCGTCGCGGACCTGAAGCAGATGTACGCCCGCGTGCTCGACATCGCCGCCGAGTGCGGTTTTGTCGCAATGATCAGTGGGTTGGACTATCGGGCAAGCCCGGATTGGGGCGAGAAGCTTGGTTATTCACGCAGCGGGCTGGCCGAAGCACTGGAGGCGTCAATCGCCTTTTTGCGCGATGTCGCAAAACCATATCATGGCCAGATTGATCGGATATTGATCGGAGGATCGATCGGCCCTCGGGGCGACGCCTATTCGCTGAATCGTGCGATCACAGCCCACGAAGCCGAAGACTATCACAGTTTTCAGCTTGAAGTGCTGAAGCGCACCAACGTCGATTTCGCGAGCGCCATGACCTTCAACAACGTGCCCGAAGCCGTCGGAGTTAGCCGTGCGGCGGCGCAAGTTGGCTTGCCGCTGAGCATGGGCTTCGTCCTCGATAGTAATCACCGGTTGAAGTCTGGCGTTAGCCTCAGGGAAGCAATTGAAGCTGTGGACATCGAAGCGGGTGACGCCCGCCCGGACTTTTACGGGATTAACTGCTCGCATCCGCTAGAGTTTGAGCCCGCGCTTGAACCCGGCGACTGGATTTCGCGCATCCGTAGCCTGCGGCCCAACGCAAGCGCGAGGGACAAGATGGACTTGTGCAAGATCGGCCATCTGGAGGAGGGTGACCCGATCGACCTTGGTCGGCGCATGGGAGCGCTAGCGAAGTGCTTTCCGCAAATCGATATCTTTGGAGGCTGTTGCGGAACTTGGGACAAGCATTTGAGAGAAATCGCTAGGAACGTGCGACCGATGCCACAATAAGCTGTTCATCCCGGTGCAAATTCAAGGTGCGAAAGCCGAACCCCCAAAAGAAGTTTCAGGTCTGCTTTCGCGCTCGAACAAGAGGCAAGCCGCCTGTCAGCACCCCCAACATACCCGCCGCTACACCACCGCCTCACACTATCGCCGCGCCGCAAAAAAGCCCCGCAACTGCCCCCGTGCCTCCTCCGCGCCAATCCCCTGAAACACCTCGGGCCGATGGTGGCAGGTGTCGTGCGCAAACACCCGGGCGCCGTGTTCGACGCCGCCGCCTTTGGGATCGCTGGCTGCGTAATAGAGCCGCGCGATTCGGGCATTGGCGATGGCGCCTGCGCACATCGCGCAGGGTTCGAGCGTGACCCAGAGGTCGCAGCCATCGAGCCGGTCTTGTCCCAATGCGGCTGCCGCGAGCCGGATCGCGACGATTTCGGCGTGAGCGGTGGGATCGTTGGTCGTGCGCATCGCGTTGGCGGCTTGCGCGACCACGTCGAGCCCGCGCGTGATCACTGCTGCGACGGGAACCTCACCTGCTTGCCCTGCCGCTTGCGCTAGGTCGAGCGCACGGCGCATGGGGGCTGGCAGGGGGAAGATCACGCGTTGGCATTAGCGCAGTGAGGCGGTTGACGAAAGCGGCAGACGTCGGTAGTGGCGCACGCTTTCCAGGCCTGCTCGACAGAGTTGGGCCGAACCGAATCAGGATTAGCATTATGTCGCGCATCTGCGAATTGACCGGCAAGGGCCGTCAGGTCGGCCACAATGTGAGCCACGCCAACAACAAGACCAAGCGCACGTTTCTGCCCAATCTGCAGAACGTCACGCTGATGTCCGATTCGCTCGGCACCAGCGTCAAGATGCGCGTCTCGACGCACGGTTTGCGTTCGGTCGAACACGTCGGCGGGCTCGACAATTGGCTGGCCAAAACGTCGGAAGACAAATTGAGCCTGCAAGCCGCGCGCCTGAAGCGTGAGATCGCGAAGAAGGCGAAAGCTGC
>JANOQL010000162.1:0-2226 GCA_031414835.1 Sphingomonadales bacterium
TCCGCTGCCCTCATCACCGCGATGAAAGGCGGCGACAAACCCCGCACTGGCACGATCCGGCTGATCCAGGCCGCGATCAAGAACCGCGACATTGAGGCGCGGACGGGCAAATCGCCCGACGATGACAATGTGCTTGTGGTCGAAGTCCTCCAGAAAATGGTCAAGCAGCGCCGCGAATCGATCGAGATGTTCGAAAAGGGCGGGCGTCAGGAACTGGCCGATGCGGAAAGCGCCGAAGTCGCGGTGATCGAAGGCTTCCTGCCTGCGCAGATGAGCGAAGATGAAACCCGCGCCGCAATTGAGGCGATCAAGGCCGAGGTCGGCGCGGAATCGGTGAAGGACATGGGCAAGGTGATGGCACTGCTCAAAGACCGCCACGCCGCAAACCTCGATATGAGCAAGGCGAGTGCCTTGGTGAAGGCGGCTTTGGGGTGATTCACGGTCGTGCCTCTCGACTTCGTTCGAGGTGAGCGGTTAGGCTGAATTGCGCTACTCCGCTCATGTCGAGCGAAGTCGAGACACGTTTCCACGGGCACCGAAGCTGATGGCATTCTGGACCTACATTCTAAAATGTGCCGATGGCCTGTATTACACCGGTCACACCGACAATATCGACGTGCGTATCGCACAACACCAGACTGGGTATTTCCCCGGATTCACCAGCGAGAGGTTGCCGGTAACGCTTGTATGGGCGACCGATTTCCCGACACGCGACGAAGCGTTCGCCGCTGAGCGTATCGTGAAAAAATGGTCGAGGGCCAAAAAAGGGGCGATGATGCGCGGCGATTGGGATGCGGTTGGTCACTTCGCGCGGCCACCGTCGGAGCGGCGGGATCGTGTCTCGACTTCGCTCGACATGAGCGGTGAAGAGCAAGAAAATTCACCCGTCAACCGCTCACATCGAGCGAAGTCGAGATGCGGCTCAAGACGAGATGCCCCGTGACCCTCACCCCCCAATGGCTTGACGATCTGCGTTCGCGCACGCTGCTGTCCGCGCTCGTTGCGCGCACCGTCAAGCTGACCAAAGCTGGGCGAGAACACAAAGGCTGCTGCCCGTTCCATAACGAAAAGACGCCGAGCTTTTACGTCAATGACGAAAAAGGCTTCTATCACGGTTTTGGCTGTTCAGCCCATGGCGACGCCATCCGATGGATGACCGATCAGCGCGGGTTGCCCTTCATGGATGCGGTCAAGGAACTTGCCGCAGCCGCCGGAATGGATGTGCCCGCCGCCGATCCTCGCGCAGCCGAACGCGCTGAGCTGGCGAACTCGCTTTATGACGTCATGACGGCAGCGCAGGGATGGTTTGCCGAGCAGCTTTACGGAATCGAAGGGACCGAAGCGCGCGCTTATCTCGAAGGCCGCGGGATCACTGCCGAAACCGCCAAGACGTTCGGTCTGGGCTTCGCGCCCGACAGTCGGGGCAAGCTCAAAGGCGCGCTGGCAAGTTTCGGAAACGACAAGCTGATCGAAGCCGGGCTGTTGATTTCGGTCGAAGATAAAGAGCCTTATGACCGGTTCCGCGGTCGTCTGATGATCCCGATCCGGGATCCGCGCAGCCGGGTGATTGCCTTCGGAGGCCGGATCATCGGCGTGGGCGAACCCAAATATCTGAACTCGCCCGATACGCCGCTGTTCGACAAGGGCCGCACGCTTTACAATCTGGATCGCGCCTCGGCGGCGTCACGCAAAGCCAACAGGATTATTGTCGTTGAGGGCTATCTTGATGTCATCGCTATGGCTCAGGCTGAAATTCACGAGGTAGTCGCCCCGCTGGGCACAGCAGTGACCGAGCACCAACTTGCGAGCCTTTGGCGCTATTCAAACACGCCCGTGTTTTGCTTAGTCGGAGATTCGGCGGGCCAAAAGGCCGCAATTCGCGCGGCGAAGCGCGGTTTGCCGCAGCTTAAGCCGGGGCATTCTATGGATTTTGTGTCACTGGTTGAGGGGCAAGACCCTGCCGACATGATCGATAAGGGCGCAACAGCTGCATTAAATGCTCTTCTCAATCTTAAGCGTAAAACGCTCTCACAATTTGTCTGGGAGGCCGAAGTACTAGCGGAGCCGCTGACGACTCCTGAGGCGCGCGCGGGATTACAACTGCGACTTGAGCAACTATCTGATACTATTGAAGATCGGTTAGTTCGATCAGAATATCGATCAACGTTCAAAAGTCTGTTTTGGGAGACGTTTGGATGGGGCCGAAAATCGATTGAGGCAACAAGG
>JANOQL010000163.1:0-5115 GCA_031414835.1 Sphingomonadales bacterium
GCGATGGCACCGAAAAGGAAATCGAGGCCCAGACCGGGCTTTCGGTGATGGAAATCATCCGCGATGCCGGTTTCGACGAACTGCTCGCGCTGTGCGGCGGCTGCTGTTCATGCGCGACGTGCCATGTTCATGTTGATCCGGCGGTTGTCTCGGCAGTGTCGCCGATGAGCGAGGATGAGAACGATCTGCTCGACTCCTCGGCGCATCGCGATGCCAATTCCCGGCTGTCGTGCCAGGTGCCCTTCACAGACGCGCTCGATGGCTTGCGCGTGACGATTTCGCAGGAAGACTGATTCTGCCGAAGCCTTTGAAAACCTGATCAGGTTTCACCCAAAGACCCAAAGACTTTCGATGATTGCCCTGCGGTAATGAAACCTTCAATATCTTTGGGCCTTTGGGTGAAACTCTACACCCACATATTGTCAGTCATTTTCCCTTGGAAAGCGCACTCACGCAACTTGCCCGCTCGGCAGGGCGGCCTTCCGGGGTGCGCGCATCGACATAGGTGACGACAGCTTCCTTGCCTGGCGAAGGCGGATAGAGATACGCATCGAGGATGCACGCCGTTCCTGCAAATTGCAGGCGCCGCGAATCGGCTTCGAACACGTCCTGCGTTGCTGTGCCGAACATCTGCGTCAGCGCGCGGGCATTGCGCCCGATGACGCCATCGAGGCCTGTCAATGCTTTCGACTTGGGCGGTGGAGGCGCGATCAGCTGCGGCTTTCGCGTCACGGTTTGCGGCGCGGAACTACAGGCTGAAAGCGCGGCGAGCAGGATTAAAGCTGGAAAAACAGGCTTCATGCAGCGTTACCCTCTTTCCCTTCTGGCGTGAAACAGATGCGTGGCCATCGCTGCTCCAATGACGGGTGCGATGAGGTTGATCAAGGGGATCAGGAATAGCCCCGTCGCGATGCCGCCGAGGATCAGCCGTTGGAGCCGCGTTGCACGCAGCCATGATGCGCGGGCCGCCGGATCGAGATGGCGCACCGCGACCATTTCCCCCAGATCGCGGCCTAACAGTAGCGCGTTGACCAGCCCGAACAGCAGCACTGTGCCGACCCCGGTAACGGCGAGCACAATATAGCACGGCAGCGCGATCAGGTTGAACAGCAATAGCCGCCCCACCGATGCCAGCGCCAGACGAAGGCTCAAGGCGAGCGTTACGGGTCGCGCCTGCATTGCAGCACCCGGATAGTGGCGCGCCTCGACCGCCGCGACGACATCATCTGCAAAAAAGCTGATCACCGGAATCGCGATCAGCCGGAACCCGAAGACGAAAATGGCAATCGCAGTCAACGCGCCCAATACGCCTTCGGCAAGCTGATATGTGCTGTCTTGTGGTGCGGTATCGACCCAGTGATCGAAGAGTGCAGAGGCACCGTAGCTTGCAAGCACCGCCAATCCGGCAGTCAGCAAGAGCGTGATCGCCAGCGATTTGGCGAGCACGCGCAAAATTGCGGCATCAGTCAATTGGTCGAAACTGGCAGCAAGCGCACCGATCATGACCTGCCCCTAGCCTTGGCCGACCGACATCGCTAGGCGGGCGCGTCTTTTCATACTGCCGGAGCATGTCTGTGTCCTCAACGCCCCTAGAAGTCGTCGCCATCGGCAACGCTATTGTCGATGTGCTTGCCAATTGCGATGAAGCCTTTCTCGCGAGCCAGGGGCTGACCAAAGGCGGAATGCAGCTGATCGACGGCGAACAGGCGGTCGCGCTCTATGCAGCGATGGGACCGGCGCGTGAGATTTCGGGCGGGTCGGCGGCCAATTCGCTCGCGGGGCTGGCAGGGCTTGGCCACGCCTGCGCGTTCATCGGGCAGGTCGCCGACGATCAGCTTGGCGAGGTTTTCACGCACGATATGCGCGCCACGGGAATCGCGTTCGATGTCCCCGCTCTTCCCGGGCCGCCGCCGACCGCACGGTGTCTGATCCTGATCGCGCCCGATGGCGAGCGAACGATGAACACCGCGCTCGCAATGGCGCACCGCTTGCCCGCGTCGGCCATCGACGAGGCAATGATAGAGAACGCCAAATATCTGATTATCGAAGGTTATCTCTGGGATGCACCCGAACCACAGGCGGCGATCAAGCGCGCGATGGCGGCGGCAAAACGCGGCGGATGCAAAGTGTTCTTCGCGCTATCGGCGCTGTATCTGATGGGCATGTATCGCGACGATTTCATCGGGCTGATCGACGATGGCACGATCGACATCCTGTTCTGCAACGATGAAGAGGTCGCAGCGCTGATGCAGACAGACGATTTCGAAACGGCGGTTGCCGCACTCGCTGCCAAGGTGCCGACGCTGGTGGTCACGCGCGGTGCCAATGGCGCCATGGCGATCCAGAATGGCGCGCGCGCCGAAGTGAAGGCCGAACCCGTCGCGAAGATCGTCGATACGACAGGCGCAGGCGATACGTTCACCAGCGGCTTTATTGCAGGTCAGCTACAAGGCCGGTCATTGCACGACAGCCTTGTGATGGGGGCCGTCTGTGCCGCCGAGTGCATCGGCCATTACGGCCCCCGCCCCGAGGGCGACCTGAAAGCATTGGTCGCCGCCCGGTTGGGGTGATCCCAATCAGATGGCCGGTGGCATCGGCGTATGAGGTGCGTCGGCATCAAGTTCGTGGACTTCGCCATCGTGGCCGCGCCCGACATGGCTCGCACCGCGGCCATAGGCATAATAAATCACCATCCCGACTGCCCCCCAAAGCGGCAGCACGATCATCGCTTCGAACGGCAGGTTGAGGAACAGGAAGATGCACCCGGCAATCGTTGCCGGGCCGACGAGCCATAGCGCCGGTGTCTTGAAACTGCGCACGCGCGTAGGCTCGGTCTTGCGCAACATCATGACCGCGATTGCCACCATCATGAAGGCGTAGAGCGTTCCCGCATTGGCGATGTCCGCCAGTGCGCCAACGGGCAGGAACGCTGCCGCAAACGCAACGACAGCACCCGTGATCGCGGTGACGACATAAGGCGTTTTCCACTTGGGGTGAATCTTCGACAGCATCGGCGGCAACAGACCGTCGCGCGACATGACGAAGAAAATGCGCGTCTGGCCGAACAGCAACACAAGGATAACCGAAGGCAGCGCCACAAATGCCGCGATGCCCAGCAAATTGCCGATCGTGCCAAAGCCGATTTGCCGGAGCACATGCGCCAGTGCCTCATTCGAACACACCAGCATTTCGGCATATTGCGGCAACGCGCATTGGCGTGCGAGTTCTTCTGAACCGGCAGGGAAGGGCACGCCGCCCGGCCCCATGATCGGTTGTCCGCCAATCGTCCCGACAGCGCCAGCCGCAACTAGAATGTAGAAGATCGTGCAAAACCCAAGCGAACCGATCAACCCGATCGGCACGTTGCGTTGCGGGTTCTTGGTTTCTTCAGCCGCCGTGGAAACAGCGTCGAACCCGACATAAGCGAAGAAGATCGTCGCCGCTGCTCCTACCGCGCCGACGCCCGATCCAAAGCCGCCGAAGACTCCGGCGGGAAGGAACGGATTGAAATTGGCCATTTCGGCCTTGGGAAGCGTTAGAATGATAAACGCCGTCAGTGCGGTGACCTTGATCGCCACCAGAACCGCGTTGAATTTTGCGGACTCGCTTGTGCCGATCATCAGCAACCATGTCACCAGGCCTGCAATGACAACAGCAGGAAGGTTGATAAACCCTCCAGGCGCGCCGCCGAGCGCCAGCGGCCCTGCGGCCAGCCACGCGGGCAGTTGTATCCCGAAGAATTCCTGCAAGATCGTCCCGCTGAAATAGCCCGACCAGCCGACGGCGACGGCACTCGCCGCAACAGCATATTCAAGCACGAGCGCCCAGCCAACGGTCCATGCCAGCACTTCGCCCATCACCGAATAGGTATACGTGTATGCCGACCCCGCAACAGGCAGCATCGAGGCGATTTCGGCATAACACAGTGCTGCAACGATGCAGATTGCCCCGGCAATGGCGAAAGCGAGCATCAACCCCGGCCCGGCCTTTTGCGCGCCCGCCGCTGTCAGGACGAAAATGCCGGTGCCGATGACACAGCCGATCCCGAACAAGGTCAGCTGGAACGCACCAAGCGTGCGGTGCAATGATTTTTTCTCAGCCGCAGCGAGAATGGCGTCGATCGATTTGACGCGCTCGAACTTCATAACTGACTCCCCGGATACTTTTCTGTGGTCGAACCTAGAGGCTTCTTTGTGCCGCGCAACCGCGAATCGGCGGTCGCAATGCCGGTTGCAACTCGCGAACCGTCAACGTATGGGCGCGCTCACGCAATATTGGGGCGTAGCCAAGCGGTAAGGCACTGGTTTTTGGTACCGGCATGCGCAGGTTCGAATCCTGCCGCCCCAGCCACCCTTGCGGTGGAAGAATCAGAACCAGTATTGCATTGCCGCCGCGCCGCCGATCGCGAACGCAGCGCCGAACGCCAGTGCCTTTGCCCACGCAAACGAGACTGGCGCGACGTCGGGCAATGGCGGCGGGGGTGGCGCGGCGCCTTGTTTGGGATAGGCGGCCTCGATCCGCCGGACAAGATCGGGCAGATCGGCAAGCGTCTTGAGGCTGCGCTGGATCGTGGTCGCGATCACCGCCTCGGGGCCAAGCTCGTCGCGAATCCACTCTTCGACGTACGGCGCGGCGACTTCCCACATGTTAATGTCGGGATCGAGGCTCGATGCCACGCCTTCGACCATCACCATCGTCTTTTGCAGCAGCAGCAGATGCGGCTGCGTCGGCATGTCGAATTCGCGCGTGATCGCAAACAGCCCGTCGAGCATCCCGCCGACGCTGATCTCTTTCACCGGCACGCCGCGGATCGGTTCGCCGACCGCGCGCAACGCTGTGGTGAAATCGCCGACATTGTGGTGCGATGGCACATATTGCGCATCGAAATGGATTTGGGCGACGCGGGCGTAATTGCCGGTGATGAGGCCGTGGAGAATTTCCGCGAGCCACAGTCGCGCCTGCCGGTTGATCCGGCCCATGATCCCGAAATCGATCGCCGCGATCCGCCCATCGGGGGTGACGAACAGATTGCCTTGATGGAGATCGGCGTGGAAAAAGCCTTCGGCAATCGCTTGCCGCAGGAAGACGCGCACCAATGTCCGCGCCAATGCGCTG
>JANOQL010000164.1:0-6439 GCA_031414835.1 Sphingomonadales bacterium
CGATTGCGCAACGGACAGGGTGGAAACAGGCAACGCAAGCACCATTGCGAGCAATCGCCATTTCAAACGCAACCCGGTCATAGCTGTCCCCGTAGCGATGCCGATGGCACACCGCCAGTATCGTTCAACAGCTGAATGTGCGGTTCGTTCCTTTAGTGAAGCGTTTCACCCGAACGGCCTTCGGATAGCGCATCGATCACGCGGGTGACCTGCCTCCAATGGCAGAACCGGATCATATTTCCACGGTCGCGGCTGACATTGGCTCGCGCGTCCGCCTCGCTCCCTGCGGCAGCACCGTAGAGCGTCATCAGGCTGGAGGCAGCGTCCACGGTTTTACGGTCTGCGGCGAATGTCATGAACGGCTCCAGCGGCGAGGTGAATACAGCCCATTACCAGCGAAAACTGAAAATTGCACGTTGTCAGAGAGTTAACGGCCGGTTGACGCAGTTGAGCGTGACCATCGCGCGAAGATAGCGGTCGGCAAAATCAGCCCGCGCGCTTCTTCACGAACGCCGAGCTCCCCACAGTCAACGGTTCCGCCAAGATCTGCGCAGGTCTGGCGCAGCAGCTCGCCAATTGCGAGTGCCGACATGCGCACCGCGTAAACCGTCAGAAACAGGAATTTCGATTCAGCATCGAGCAGCTGCCGGCAATTTGCGACAAGGCCGGGCAAACCTTCCTCAAGTCGCCAGAGTTCGCCTTCCGGGCCTCGCCCGAACTTGGGCGGATCGAGAATGATACCATCATATCGCTTCTCCCGTCGCACCTCACGCGCCGTAAATTTTGCGGCATCATCGACGATCCAGCGCACCGGCGCATCGTGAAGCTGCGACAGCGCCGCGTTCGTCCGCGCTTGATCGACCGATTTCTTCGACGCATCGACATGCGTCACCGCAACACCCTTGGCTGCCAATGCCAGGCTTCCGACGCCTGTATAGCCAAACAGATTGAGCGCAGTCTGCGGCTGCTGTGCGCGCATCCAGTGCCACACCGGGGCCATATCGGGAAAATAGCCGAGGTGGCGGAAAGGCGTCGGGCGGGTGTTGAAGGTGAGTTCCTCCCAAGCGCTTGACCAGCCATGCTGCGGCAATTTGGTGGCGAAATCCCACCGCCCACCGCCATCTTCATCGGCGCCCGGCACGAATTCGCCATCGGCCTGCCAGTCTGGCTGCGCTGGCGCCCAAAGTGCTTGGGGGTCGGGTCGAATGAACCGGTGCGGACCATAGCGTTCGAATTTTCGGCCGTGACCGCTGTCGATCAAACCATAATCGGGCCAGCCTTCGCCAACGAGCGTGATCGGCGTCATCGGGACGGGACTGCACGCTTTTCGACATAAGCTGCAACAGCCTCTTTGGTCGCGGGCAGCGTATCGAATCGTTCCTCACGATCGAACAAATTGCCGACACGAACCGGCAAAGGCGGGCGCGTCCCTGTCGCTCGTTCGACTGCATCGCGAAATTTGGCCGGATGCGCTGTGGCCAGCGTTACAATCGGCACGCCGTCTAGTCCCGCCTGACGCGCAGCTGAAAGACCGATTGCTGTGTGCGGATCGATAATTTGCCCGGCACGTTCGTTGGCCCAGCGCATCGATATGGCCATATCGTCCGGGTCGATCCGCGCGCTGCTGAAAAGCGGGCGTGCTGCGGCAAGCATATCGTGAGGAATCGACATTGTCCTGTCGCGTTCGAAGCCCGCCATCATGCCCGAAACTGCGGTGCCGTCACGTCCGGACAGATCGAACAGCAACCGTTCGAAATTCGAACTGACCTGAATGTCCATACTTGGCGTAGCGGTCGGCGTTACGCTTCCTGCTGAATAATTGCCGGTGGTCAGCGCGCGATGGAGAATATCGTTGACGTTCGTTGCAACGATCAGCCTTGCCACCGGCAGCCCCATTTGTGCGGCAACAAAACCTGCGAAAACATCACCAAAATTGCCGGTCGGAACCGAAAATGCCACCGGGCGGTCCGGCGCGCCGAGCCGGACAGCGGCATAAAAATAATAAACGACTTGCGCCATCAATCGCGCCCAGTTGATCGAATTGACTGCCGACAGCGTAAATTGCCCATTGAAAACGCGATCGTTGAACAGCGCTTTGACGATCGCCTGAGCATCATCGAAGCTGCCTTCGACCGCAATATTATGAATGTTAGGCGCCAGCACTGTCGTCATCTGGCGACGCTGCACATCCGAAACCTTGCCTTGCGGATGCAGCATGAAAACATCGATCTTTTCCCGCCCTGCAACGCTGTCAATCGCTGCGGACCCGGTGTCGCCCGATGTCGCGCCGATGATCGTGAGGTGAGCATCCTTGTCGCGCAGGAAACGCTCGAACAGCAAGCCAAGCAACTGCAGCGCAACATCCTTGAATGCGAGTGTTGGCCCGTGGAACAGCTCAAGCAACCACTGATCGCTATCAAGCTGCACAAGGGGCGTCACGGCATCATGGGCAAAACGGCCATAGGCCTGTGTGCACAGATCGCGTAATTCGGCCTCGCTGAGCGACCCGGCTCCAAACGGCATCATGACAGCGGCCGCAGTATCGACGTAGGATAATCCCGCCAACGCGGCGATTTCATCTCTCGACAATCGCGGCCAGACGCGCGGGACATACAGCCCGCCATCGCTTGCGAGTCCTGCCAGCGTCGCCCCCTCGAAATCGAGGATTGGCGCGCTCCCCCTGGTGCTTACATATTCCATCCGGGTTGCGCGTTAGCTGGCGCGACGCGGCCCTGCAACAATCCGATATTGCATCGCACAACGCCGATCGCCAGGCAGGCCGTGCGCGATTTCATCCTGCATCACAAACGCCAAGCGATTGTTCATCGTCTTGCGGTCGAGTTCCTCAAACCCCATCCGGGCATACCATGGCGCGTTGAACGCAACGTCGCGAAAGGTCGAAAGCGTCACGGCAGATTTGCCCTTGGCCTCCGCCCAGCCGATCGCGGCCTTCACCAATGCACTGCCGACGCCATTTCCCTGCACATCGGAAGATACCGAAAGTTCACAGATGTGGAGCGCATCATTGAATGCCTCGCCTGCCAGAAACCCCGAAATCCTGCCGCTTTTATCGGCTGCCACCCAGCACCCGCCACCCTCGATCAGCTCGCTGTGCCGCGCTACGGACATCACGCCGTCATTCGCGATCCATTCAAGGCCAGGAATCGAAAGAAACGCAGCACCAGCCGATGTTTCGACCGACGGTAGCAAATGCGCATCGGCGGCGCGGGACGGGCGAACAGTGACACTCATGTGACAGCCGCGTAAAGCAAGGTTACGCCCACCGCCACCATCAGCCACGAGATAATCCCGAAAAACTGTGCTGGATCGATCCGCTTGACCACCACGACTCCTGCCAAAGTGCTGATGATCGCAATCAGCAGAAAGATGAGCGTGAGCTGCATATTGTCCCATGTGAACTGCCCAAGCGCGACATAGGCGGGCACCTTGAGCCAGTTGATAACCGCAAAAAAGATTGATGACGTGCCGATAAAAACGGTGTGCGAAAATCGTCGGCTCATCGCCCAGACTTGAAATGGCGGACCACCGGCATGGGCGATCTGGCTGGTAAAACCTGCGACACTGCCCCAAAAACTGCCGATCCAGTGCGGGAAAATCCGGTCAGGCTTGGGTTTGAAACCAGACAGGCGATAGGTGCCAAAACCCACGGCGATTACGCCGACGGCTGCACGGATCGCATCGGCGCTGACAGATGCGGCAAGCCACCAGCCCAGCCCAATCCCGACGATCGCGCCGGGGATCATCCAATAAAGCGTTTCGGCATCGTAAGTCTTGCGGAAAGCCCACACACTGACGACATCCTGAACCATCAGGATCGGGAGCAGCATGGCTGCCGCGCGGATCGGGTCCATCACCAATGCCAGCATTGGGATCGACGCTGCGCCGAGCCCTGCAAATCCGCCTTTGGCCAGGCCGACCAGCACAATAGCAAGTGTTGCAACGACGTAGAAAAGCGGATCGGTTGGCAGATTCACAAACTGCTACGACGCCTGAGGGCAATGCCGTAGATCAGCGCCGCAATCCCTGCAAACAGGAACCACTGGATCGCGTAGGCGAAGTGATTGTTCGGAACGTCATCGGTCGAAGGTGGTGCGCTTGCGCTCAGCCCCGGCGCGGGCGTTGAGGCAACGAGCATCGGGCGAAGCGGCGTTTTATTGCCGAACCAGCGGGCCACAATGCTCCGCGTTTCGGGTTCCAGAGTGATGAACCCAGCAACTTCTCCGCCGCGCCAAGCCAGCTTTGCATCAGGGTTTGTCGATACCCCCATGTCGGCGAGCAGCCCCGGACCTTCGGCGCCTGTGCGACATTCGGCGATATAGCGAAATCCGCTACGCCCCTTTGCATCGCGGCCACCGCTCACGCGCCAGCCAACCGGTTCAAGGCACATCGCGCGCGATCGGCGGAACAATGCCTCATCAGGAACAGGGGCCAAAACCGGGAAACCAATTTCGGCAGGTTGCTGACGATTGATTTCGTAGAGCGCAATCAACGCTGCCTTTTCGTCCTTCCGCTGCCATTGCCAAAGGCCAAGCGCGACCATTGCGGCGCATGCAAGGCCAACGAGCAGCGTGGGAATGATCGGCACACGCATCAATCCGCCACCCTTCCCTCGCGCGCACTGCGGCGATATTCAATGATCAGAAGCGCCGCCTTTGCCAATCGCAGCAAGCCGATGACGAGTGCGGCAGTGACGGGCACCCAGATCAGAATATGCACCCAGAACGGCGGTTCGGCTGACAGTTCGAGGAAGATTGCCCCGATCGTTACCACTGCACCGACAATCATGATCAGGAACGCAGCGGGCCCATCACCGACGTTGAATTGCTGGTAATCGAGCCCGCACGATGTGCAGCGAGGAGCAAAGCGGACTGCTCCGGCAAACAGCGGCGCGTTACCGCATGCGGGGCAACGGGCCTTCACGGCTGCGGCTGGCAGGGACACTTGGCTGGCCATGACCGCGCTCAGGCGCGACCCGCACACCACGGGTCGGGGTTCATATCGACGGGCGGGAAATGTTCGTTAGGGCATGGGAACCGCGCTTTGAACGTGAAAGCCTGCGGGCTGGGGCCGAACCTGTCGAGCAGCCACAGGCGTGACAGGGCATCGTTTACCGTCGGGATAACGCCTGCTTCAACCCACCACAGCGCCTGATACGCACCTTCATATCGACCGAAATACTCGCGGCGCCGGGCCATTTCAGGGGTGTGTGCGCTGCGGTACACAAAATCGAACAGCGCCTCCGCGCTGGTCCACACAGACATGTTGATCGCCAGCAAAGGGTCGGGCGAATAACTGATGCCAGTGGCGTTTCCGCTTTCATCCTGAAGCCGCCAGACAAACCCTGGAGACGCATCGGCAAGCGCGTTGATCCTGTCGAGTGCCTCAAAGAAGGGAGCCACGCGCGGATCAGGCATTGCTGCGATCAAACGCCCGACATTGACCTGCGCGAGCTGCCAGTTAGCACCGGTATCACCCACGCAGCTTACCCATGAACCGGCGCGCCCCAACCACCCCAGACGTAAATCGAGACGAACAGGAAAAGCCAGACGACATCGACAAAATGCCAATACCAGGCGGCAGCCTCGAACCCGAAATGGCGTTGCGGCGTGAAATGGCCTCGGTTTGCGCGGATAAGGCAAACGATCAGGAATACCGTCCCGATAATGACGTGAAAGCCATGAAATCCTGTCGCCATGAAAAAGCTGGCACCATAATTCGTGCCTTTGAAGCCGAATGGCGCTTCGGCATATTCATATGCCTGAATGCCGCTGAATACGAGACCGAGAAGGATCGTGCACCAAAGCCCCGTCTTAAAACCGTCGCGATCGCCATGGATCAGCGCGTGATGCGCCCATGTCACCGTCGTGCCCGAACACAACAGCAAGAGCGTGTTGAGCAGTGGCAGGCCGAACGGATCGATGACTTCGATCCCCTTGGGCGGCCATTGCTTGAGCGCAGAGGCGCCTTCCTGACCGACAAGGTTCGTCACCGACGTCACGCCCTGGGCATCGCGCGCAACATCGAGCGCCGCCGGGAACAGCGAGAAATCGAAAAATGCCCAGAACCAGCCGACAAAGAACATGACTTCGGATGCAATGAACAGGATCATTCCATACCGCAGGTGAAGCTGCACTACTGGCGTATGATCGCCAGCATGCGCCTCACGAACGACGTTCGCCCACCAGCTATACGCTGTGAACAAGACCATCGCGACACCAGCGTAGAATACCCAGCCGCCATAAGGCGCCTTGTGCATCCACATGATGCCGCCAGCCGCCATTGCTAGCGCAGAAAACGCGCCGATGATCGGCCAAGGATCGGGCGCCAGAATGTGATAATCGTGATTTTTTGCGCCAGCCATGTGCGGATCGCCTTCCCTGTGTCGTAATCAGTCTTGGACTAACTTGCCTTGCCCGGC
>JANOQL010000165.1:0-2060 GCA_031414835.1 Sphingomonadales bacterium
CCCCGGATCCTGCGAACTGTCAGCTTCTACTTGTGCATCAGCCGGATCGGCAAACGCCAACCCGTCGGCCAGTTTCAAAGCCTGTTCAAACGAATCAGCCAGCCGCGCCTCAATCCCTTCGCGTACGACGATGCGGTCAACGACGACCTCGATGTCATGCTTGTACTTCTTGTCGAGCGCAGGCGCTTCCTCAATATCGTAAAATTCGCCGTCGATGCGCACGCGCGTAAAACCTGCACGTTGATATTCGGCGAGTTCCTTGCGGTATTCACCTTTGCGCCCACGCACGACGGGGGCAAGCAGAAATAAGCGCGTTCCTTCGGGCAGCGCCATGATCCGGTCAACCATCTGGCTGACGGTTTGCGCGGCAATTGGCAGCCCGGTCGCAGGAGAATACGGCACCCCGACCCGCGCCCAGAGCAGCCGCATGTAATCGTAAATCTCGGTGACAGTCGCCACAGTCGAGCGCGGATTGCGGCTGGTCGTTTTCTGTTCGATGCTGATCGCAGGGCTCAGCCCGTCGATGTGATCGACATCGGGCTTTTGCATCATCTCCAGAAACTGCCGCGCATAGGCAGAGAGCGACTCGACATAACGCCGCTGCCCCTCGGCGTAGATCGTGTCGAACGCGAGGCTCGATTTGCCCGAGCCCGACAGCCCGGTAATCACCGTCAGCGTATCGCGCGGGATATCGACATCGACACCCTTCAAATTGTGCTCGCGCGCCCCGCGCACACTGATGTGGGTCAGCATTCGGATAACCGAAGGATCGGAGTAAGGGTTGCCATGTAGTATCAGTTCCAGATTTGTTCTAGAAGCGCAAGCCGCGATGCGACATCCAGTGTCGCAACCCAAATGCTGACTCGATCGGCGAATCGCAAGGGGCAAAGTTGGAGATGCAGGCGGCCGACCCTCGTCGATCTTCACCCGCCGTTCGTCGACGCTGTGTGTCATTCGTCTAACACACCCGCACGCTCACCGAACCTTGGCTGACGGCGGCCATCACACCCGGCATTTCGTTCTCATCCGGCGGGGCAAGCCCATCCCCCTACTGCCGCTCCGCCGGGCAGACTTTGACCCTGTGAGGAGGAATGCCATGTTGACTCGTTCGATTTTCGCCGCAGCTCTGGTTTCGTTCGCTGCTGCCACCCCCGCGCTGGCCGGTGCGCCAACGCAAATTATCGGATTTGCCGATCTCAACCTTGCGTCAGCCGATGGCCGTCAGGCGCTCGATGCGCGGTTGGTCCGCGCCGCCAAGTCGGTATGTCAGGTTGGCGCGACCACCAACCTCAATGCGTTCATCGCTTCGAAATCCTGCTTCCAGGCGTCGGTTGCCGACGCGCGGACGGCGGCGGATCAAGCGATTGCCAGAAAGTCCGGTGCGCGTGTCGAAGTTGCGGCGCGTTAACACCCACTTTGCCGGACTGGCTGGAGCTGCGATCCCTTACGCAGCTCCAGCCTTTTTTATGGTCGCGCGATCCACTGTCCCGAATCGCGATAGGCGGGATTGACGTCGCTTTCGGGCAGAGCGCCCGAAACATAGCGTTTGTCGGCAGCCACGGTGCGGTCTGGCCGGATGGCAGCGACCGACGGTGGTTGCCCACCTGCCGCAGTTGGCGTCGCAATTCCTGGCACAAATGCTGGCGCAGCGATTGTCCCGAGCTGTGGCATTGCAGTATTCGCAGCCATGATCAGCGGCGGCAACGGCGGCGGGTTGAGCTTGGGACGCGGGCCGGGGAGCGGCTCTCGCCCCGTATAGGCCGCTGCAAAACTGCGCGGCTCGCCAATTCCGCCGGGAAGCCTGTAGAAAATATGCGCGCCGAAAATCCCTGTCGGGAGCAGCCGTTTCCCCCACGATGGTGACACTGCGAGCGTGTGATAATTCGTCGCCATGCCAACGGGCGCGAAGACCGATCCTGACAAGGCAGCGGCGGCGACACGCCGTGCCCGCATCCATTGTGCGGCAGCGGGCCGACCCGCAAGTGCGCCAACGCAGCCGAAGGTGTACAGGCACAGCGTGTCGTTTCGCTCGGTGCCTTGATAAACAACATAGCAGACGC
>JANOQL010000166.1:0-1895 GCA_031414835.1 Sphingomonadales bacterium
ACCGCAAGCGTATCGGCAGCGATGGTCGGCCAATCGAACGCGCGGCCGGCATCGGTTCCTGCGGTTGCGAAACGCGACAGATCGCCGCCCAGCGCAGCTGCCCAGACATCGGCATTGCCAACGGCCAGATAATGGGCGGCAGACAACCCAAGATCGCGATTGGCCGAAATGTCGCTCATCGCCATCGGCGCGCCGCTCGCCATCGCTTCCAAAGCGGCAATCGGCAGGCCTTCGTGGAACGACGGCATCACGAACAATGCCGTGTTGCGATACAGCGCGCCGAGCACGTCACGTGGCAGCGCCCCTGTGAACACGACGCCCTGCCCCGCCTTTGCGCGCAGCAGATCGGCATGGCCATCGCCGTGCATTTCGCCGCCTGCGATCACGAGCGGACGCGTCGTGCCCGATGCAGCGTGCGCATCGATCAGATACGACAGCCCCTTTTCAGGCACCAGCCGCGCAACTGCGAGACAATATTCACCTGCGATCAGCCCCAGCTTTGCGAGCACATCGCTGTCAGCGGCGTCCGAAACCGGCAGAGTCGCCGCGCCATTCGGAATGTAAACGAGGCGTTCGGCAGCGGCGGGGAATCGTGCCGCCAGCGACGCGCGCAGCGATGGCGCGACGCAGATGATCGCGTGCGCAAACCCGATGCCAAGCCGTTCGCCGAGCCGCAGCATCGCCTTGGCAGCGCCGCCCCATTTATCGCGATCATAATCGGCGCCATGGTGCGTCATCACCACCTTGAGCCCAAGCAACCGCGCCACAGGGACGAGCAGCGCCGGGCCAATCGCATGAATATGGACAAGGTCTGCGCCCGATCGCTTTGCATAAATTATGCCGCGCAAGGTCGAAACAATTGCCTCTCCCGATTTGGACGTCGGGCTGGGCAGCGGCACCAGCATGACGCCTGCCACCTCGCGCCGCACAGGCCCGGTATAGGGAATGCGCCCGATCACCTCGATGTGGAGGTCGGGAGCCGTCGCGGCAATGCGCGGCAGCAATTCTTCGCAATGCGTTTCAACGCCGCCCATGATCCCGGGGATCCCGCGTAAGCCTACGACTACGATTTTCATGCCAGCGACCCCTGACTGGCGAGCGATTCGGCGATCACGGCCCAGAACGCATCGACAGCGGCTTCGACCGTGAAATCGGCGGCGCGCGCGGCGGCGGCATCGGACAGGCGCGCGCGGATCGCATCGTCGTGCATCGCATCGATTGCCATCGCCATCGTTTGCACATCGTTCAGCGGCACAAGCAAACCGCCCCGGCCTTCAAGAAACTGGCCTGCCACGGCAGGCCCGACTTCAAGAACTTCGCGCGGACCAGAAGGGCAATCGACCGCCACCGCCGGGGTTCGGCACGCCATCGCCTCGATCACCGCATTGGGCAGCCCTTCGGCAAGCGACGACAGGATGAAGCCGCGCGATCGTGCGATCACAGCATAGGGATTGGCGCAAAATCCGGCGAGCACCACGCGATCCTTCAGCCCGAGGCCTGCGATTTCGGCTTCGAGTTGCAGGCGCAATGGCCCTTCGCCCATGATAATCAGCCGCCCTGTCGCGCGCGAGGCGGCAAAGGCGCGGATCGCGAGTGAGAAATTCTTGTTTACGACCAGCCGCCCGAGCCCGACGAAATCATCTGGCCCTGCCTCGACTTCGGGTGCCTCGGCGCAGCGCAGCGCAATCGCGGCGGCGTCGAGCGGATTGTAACAGACGCGGATCTTCGCTTTTGGAACGCCATAATGCGCAATGAGCCCATCGCCGACGCCGCCTGAAACCGCGATGACACGGCTTGCCCGGGGATAGGTCAGTCGCACCATCGCGTTGGCGATGGCGGCGAATCTCCCGGTCGCCAGATGCGCGCGGGTATCGACACGCTCGGAGATGATGGCA
>JANOQL010000167.1:0-3514 GCA_031414835.1 Sphingomonadales bacterium
CCGCAAGCCAACGCGGAGCGAGCCGAACGCGGGGCACATGCTCTGCGGCTGATCGTGCGGGCCTTGCGGATAATCGGTGGCGTAACGCTCGAGAATCTCGGACTTGCCCGCCGCCGATGCCGCCGCGTGCAACGTCTGCGCACCAGCATGACAGCCGCCACCCAGATCGAGCATGTCGCGATCCCGTGCGCCATCGGGCGTCAAGGCAGTCACCTCACTCATACGGTGTCATAAACCACTTCGAGGCTTGGCTTGGGCACATAGGCCGCACCGCGCATATCGCCCTGCGTCGCAGGCTTGAGGCTGTAATCGGCCCCTGTAATGTCAGCGCTGAACAACCCGAGCAGCCCATCCTGATCGAGCGGCGCAGGGCGCAGCGGTGGCGCTTCGGCGACGTTGACCGCGAGTTCTTCGAACAGCGATGCCCATTGCCCACCAGGCTTGCCGATGATCTGATAATTGGCGCTTTTCTTGCGAATATCCTCGTTCGCAGGGATCGCGCACAGCACCGGAATGCCAACGGCTTCGGCGAACGCATTAGCTTCACCAGTGCCATCATCCTTGTTGAGGATCATGCCCGCGACGCCGACATTGCCGCCCATTTTGCGGAAATATTCGACCGCCTTGCAGACGTTGTTCGCGACATAGAGGGACTGGAGGTCGTTAGACGCAACGACGATCACCTTCTGGCACATGTCACGCGCGATCGGCAGGCCGAACCCGCCGCAGACCACATCGCCGAGGAAATCGAGCAGGACGTAATCGAAGCCCCATTCTTGAAAGCCCAATTTTTCGAGCGTTTCAAACCCGTGGATGATCCCGCGCCCACCGCACCCGCGACCGACCTCGGGGCCGCCCAATTCCATCGCGAACACACCGTCACGCTGGAAACAGACATCCTCTATGCCGATTTCTTCGCCCGCGAGCTTTTTCTTCGCGCTGGTTTCGATGATCGTCGGGGTCGATTTGCCGCCAAACAACAAGCTGGTGGTATCGCTCTTGGGATCGCACCCGATCAGCAGCACGCGCTTGCCCTGCTGCGCCATCATGTAGGACAGGTTGGCGAGCGCGAATGATTTGCCGCTGCCGCCCTTGCCGTAGATCGCGATGATCTGCGTTTCCTTGGTGATAGGGCCCGTGTGGACAGGATCGGGTTCCTGATGCGCTTCGTCGCGCAGCGTCCCTAAATCGAGCATCGTCATGCAGCGTCTCTCCAGTCGAGAACCATTTTGAGACACTCCGAGTTTTCGAAGGCTTCGGGATAGGCTTGTGAGGCTTTCGCGGCGGGTTGGCGGTGGCTGACCAGCCCTTCGAGCGACAACGCGCCGCTATCGACCATCATGTTGACCGATTTGAGATCGTCGGACACCCATTCAGCCGCGACGCGGAACCGCGCCTCACGCATGAATGCGGGCGGGAAGGTGAAGCTTAATGGTTGATCGTAAAACCCGGCAAGGACGATTTCGCCCTGCTTGGTCAACCGACCGACCAGCGTATCGAGGATCGCAGCATCGCCGCTGACATCGTAGATTGAGTTATAGTCGCGGCGATCATCGGCATCGGGTGAAACGACTTGATAGCCTTCTGCACCGCCCAGCCGCTTGGGATTGGTTTCCCACACCACAGGCGATCCGCCAGCAGCAACGCTGAGTCGTGCGATCAGCCGCCCGAGAACGCCGTGGCCGATGATCAGATCGGCAAGCCGCCCGCCAGCCACCGCATGAAACGCCGTCGCAGCGAGGGCTAACAATACGCCCTTTTCAGCAAGCGCATCGCTGACCGGAACGGCGCGTGCGGCAGGAACGATCACATGGCTAGCCGTGCCACCGAACAGGCCGCGCGCATCCTTGTAGCAGCTGGCTCCCGGCACGAACACGCGCTCGCCAATCCGGCACTGCGCATTGCGGCCTGCATCGGTGATTCGCCCAACCGATTCGTAGCCGGGGACGAGCGGGTAACCCATGCCGGGAAATGGCGGCATCCGACCGGTGAACAACAACCGCTCAGTGCCCGTGCTGATGCCGCTATATTCGACGGCGATCAAAACATCGTCATCGCCCATGGCGTGCATTTCAAGTGGACGGAGGTCCAGCGATTCAGGCGCATTCAAAACAACGGCGAGCGTTTGCATCTCGACCTTCCAGTCCCGGCAGGCGCGCCCCTCCAAGTTTGCCTACCCACGACATCTCAATGGTGTCGCGTTCGAGTGTCACTTTATCTTGACACATTTGGTTGTCAATCAAGATTTACAGATTCAATCGCGTGCGGCCTTGCGGCGGGCAGTGATGACTTGCGCAATCAGCGGCAGCCGCGTCGGGACGAGGCGCACGTCCTTGAAATCAGCGCCCCACAGCATCAGCTTGATCTCGTCGCGCGTGCGCGGCCTGCCCTGCCCCATCGCCCAGAGATACATGCCGAAATACGCCTCACCCATCGGCTTGGCACCCGGCGTATCGGCGAGCGGTTCGGCGATCAGCAGCGTTCCACCTTTGCGCAGCGCAACCGACGCCGCGTTGATGATGTCCCGCACCGCGAGGTCGTCATGATCGTGGAGAATCCGCACCAGACTGACGATATCGGCCCCTTGCGGCAGCGGATCGTGCAGAAAACTGCCGCCGTGGATTCCGACGCCATCGCCGAGTCGCGCTTTTGCACGTTCCACGACCGATGGGAGATCGAACAGACTGCGTTGCAGCGAAGGGTGCGCGGCACCGACCGCTTCGAGAAACGCGCCCTCGCCGCCGCCGACATCGAGCAAATGGCGGTGCTTGCTGAAATCATAGGCTGCCAGCACCTGCTCAGCGACCATCGGCTGCGACGCTGCCATCAGTTTCGAATAATCGGCCACGCTGTCGGGATTCGCATGTGCATAAGCCCAGTAGTCGGAAAGCTCGCCGCGTCCGGCACGCAGCAGCGCCACTGGGTCCGCCATATCGCGATATAGGATACGGTGGTGCTGGATCATCGCCTGCGCGCCCGGATTGCCAAGCATTGCGGCACCGAGTTCGCCGAGCGCGTAACGGCCATCACCAAGCGATTCGGTGAACCCGAGCGACTCGGCGGCCTTAAGCAATCGCAGTGCGGCGGCTTCGGGCAGATCGACTGCATTGCCCAGCGCCGCCGCCGTCATTGGACCTGCTTGCATTGTCTCGAACACGTCAAGCTCGACACAGGCCAGAAGCACCTGACTGTGGATGAAACCCGTCACCATATCGAAGGTCTGTGTCGCCTTTCGCCGCACCATAGGTCGCGTCAGTGGAAACGCCGCCAGCCGCGATTGCAGCTTGGGATCGGCGAGTTGCGCGTTGCGCCAGCCGATCCAGGCTTCGCGCCATTTGCCCATGTTCTGCGTCGTCCCTCTTGACTGTCCAACAAAATTAACAGCTTCATATTTCGTCCGACCAATGGCCAGTCGTCATCGGCGGGTCAACGCCGGGTCAAGGGTATTGAGCGAGAAGGTCGTCATCATCGGAGCCGGAATCGGCGGGCTGGCGGCGGCAGTGCTGCTTGCTGC
>JANOQL010000168.1:0-4344 GCA_031414835.1 Sphingomonadales bacterium
AGCTGGTCGCGATACCAATTGCTGGCGGCCTCGCGATCCGAACACGCTAGGATCGCGATGAAGATATGATCCACAAGGCATTTTGCCCTCGCTAGGTCAGAGGATGGCGTGTCCATCCGCACCTCATTCAAATACAGCATCTCGCGCCCGCGCCCAGTGATTTGCATGGCAACGAAGTATGGAAGTCCTTCGATTTCGCGTGGTGGTCCGACAATTTCAAACCCGGATCCTGCAAGTTTCTCTGGCCAGCCAAACACGTCCTCGACGGTCAGCTCATAACTCGCCCAGCCGAAAGTGCGTGTGGGAAGAAAATCAGGCGGAAGCGGCTGCTCGACCAGCCTGATGCAGCAATGCGCACCGCTCGGTGGGCGGAGTGTTGCTATCGCCGCACCTTCGATCGCCGGGCATCCCCACGCCGTAGCGAGTTCACCAGTCAGTTTGCCAGTCTCAACCAGATCCAATCCCAGCACGTCACGGTAATCGCCAATCGCCGATACAAGATCGGGAGTGGAAACAACACCGCCCAAGATGCGGCCATGGGTCAGGAATGCACTCATCGAAATTCAGGCTTTCGTTTGGCGACAAAGGCTTGGCTGCCTTCAAGAAAATCCGGGCCTTTGAATGCGTTGGCGAACACCTTGCGCGTAGCGTCGTTATCATCAATCTGACCGTCGAGTATCGATCTGATGAAGCGTTTGATGTTGGTCAGGCTATGTTGCGATTTCGATGCCCAGAGGCGTTCGGTGGCATCTGAGATGTCGGCAATGTGCTCAATCAGCCCTATCCTTTGTGCCTCGTTTGCCGATAACAACTCAGCCCCGAACAGCATGCGTTTCGCCTGCGCAGGCCCGATAAGATCGACGAGCAACTTGGTATCGTGCAGCGGGTATACGAGACCGAGATTGGCAGGCGTGATCCCGATCCGCGAACGCTCGGTTGCAATCCGGATATCGCACGCCAAGGCAAGGCCTGTGCCGCCACCCACGCAATCGCCGTCGATAAATGCAATCGTTGGTTTCGCGGCGCGCGTCAGGACATTTTGGGCACGGTTGATCGCCGCCTGATTGGCGGTTCGCCAAACCGCGTCATCCTTGTTGGCGAACAGCTCGCCAATGTCTGCCCCCGCGCAGAAAATGCCGCCAACGGCCGATTGCAACACGATGACCCTTATGCTGCTGTCTGCATCGGCTGTTGCGACAAGACCCGGAAGGGCCTCCCACATCGATTGATCGAAGGCATTTCGCTTTTCGGGCCGGTCAATCAGAAGCCGTGCGACCGCGTCGTCAATCTGGAGCCGCAGTGTCATGCTGGCACCACGTTCGCAAAGTGGTCGGCTATGGCCTTACGCGTCGTGACCCAGATATCGTTGTGAGCGCGAACGTGGCGCAAAAATTCCTCGAGCGCCCAGATGCGACCCGGCCTGCCGATGATCCGAAGGTGCAACCCGAGGCTCATCATCTTTGGATAGCCCTCACCGCCCTCGCGATACGCCTGATCGAAATTGCGTTTAGCATAAGCGAGCCACTGATCGGGCGTCATTGCGGGATCGGTCCACATTTTCATGTCATTATTGTCGAGCTGATACGGCACGATCACGATAGGCTTGCCAGTAACGGTCGTGCGATCCCAGAAGGGCACATCACCTGAATAATCGTCCATGTGATATGTGAAGCCTTCCTCGATCAACAAGCGGCGCGTGTTGTCGGTGTGCATGTAGCGTGACAGCCAGCCATGAGGGCGGACGCCGCAGCTCTTCTCGATCGATGTTACGGCCTTGCGGATGAATTCGCGTTCTTGCGCCTCATCGAGCCGAAACTGGTGGATCCAGCGCCAGCCATGGCTTACTGGCTCATGGCCGAGCGACACAATCGCTTCGGCAATTTCCGGATGGTTCTCCAGACTCATCGCCGCGACGGTCCAGCTCGCTTTGACTTCGAAGTCACGCAGCAGCTTCACCACGCGCGGTGCGCCAGCCTTGATACCGTAGAGATAGTTCGATTCATTGCCGTAGTTGCGAATCGGAGCCTTGATAAAGATGCCAAGTTCATCGACGGGTTCCATTCCGCGATCACCGCGCGCAACGGTCTGCTCCGAACCTTCCTCGACATTGATCACGATCGACAGCGCCATTTTGGCACCGTTCGGCCAATCGATGCGTTCGCCCTTCATCAGTGCACTTCCTCGCCGCCCGATACGTTCAAGGCTTCGCCTGTCACATAATGGGCATCGTCGCTGGCCAGCCACGCACAGGCAGCCGCAGTGTCGGAAGGAAGGCCAGACCGACCCATCGGATTCTTTGCCACCATATTTTTGAGATAGGCCTCGACGCTTTCAAAGCCGAGCAGCTTCGAGAAATAGGCATTCTGCTGCGCGCCAAGCCCGGTCGTGACATGGTTAGGGCACACTGCGTTGACCGTAATGCCGTGCGCACCAAGCTCGACTGCGCTTGCCCGCGTCAATCCAATCATCCCGTGTTTGGAGCTGACATAGGCGGGTAAATGCGGAAAGCCTGTCTTCGCCGCCTGCGAGGCAACGTTGATGATCCGCCCACCTTTGCCGCCCGCAATCATTGCCTTTGCCGCGGCCTGTGTGCAGTAAAATGCCCCTGACAAATTGACCGCGATCACCTTAGCCCAATCGGCGGGATCGACTTCGAGCAGCGGCTTCATCATGAAGCCTATCCCGGCATTGTTCACAAAAATATCGACCGCGCCGAACGCCGCGACCGTTTCGGCGACGAGGTGATCGCAGTGCTGAGGGTCCGATACGTCACACGCAATCGCAGCGACCTTCGCATTGCCGCCGCGCCTTGCCAGATCGTTTGCAATCGCCTTGGCTTCCTCATCGATCCGGATATCGGATACGACACAATTCGCCCCTTCATCAGCAAGGCGTTGCAGAATGCCCTGCCCCAGCCCTTTCTGCTTTCCAGACCCGGTGACGATGACGGTCTTGCCGGCAAAACGCATCACAAATCCTCGGTAAGGATAAATGTCGGGTTGTCGGTAAACTGGCCGAATGCCGACGCAACTTTCTGGAATTCAGGGTCGGTGACGTCGGCTACGAATGCATCCATTCCGTGAATGTCGATGACTTCGATAAAGTCATAGGGCGGCTTAGCATCCGATCCGAATAATCCGGTTGCGCGATGCACGGTGAAGGTTTTAACCGAGCCAAGGGCGTTGACCCCGGGGATGTCGATGCCGCGCGCCCATGCTTCGTAGTCAGCGGCACACGCGCCCTCTTTCAGGTTGAACAGACAGATGATGCGCATGATGTTCTCCTTGGCTGGATTCAGGGATTAACAGGCGCCCGATAGGCATCAAGACTGCGATCGAGTGCTCTGGCGAGTGAAATCAGCCCCGCCTCATGTCCGGCCTGACCGATCAATTGCACACCGATTGGCAAATCATCTTCGCTCCATCCCGCGGGCAAGCTGATTGCGGGAAGCCCCGCGATATTAGCTATGCATGTGAAGTCGGCCTGATTGGCAGGCGCTGGGCAATTGTGCGAAAATGCGGCCTGCGGTGCGGTCGGCAAGAGCATGAATCCGCATCGACTGACCATTTCACGAACGTAATCGCTTGTGATCGAAAGAACCCGCTGATCGTCTTCCCAATCGTCAAGGCTTCGTTTGGCAGCATAGCGAAGCAGGTTTCGCAGCCCGGGTGATAGCAGCGCTAGATCGGCCGCGTCGAACCGCGATGAAATTGCGCGCACAGTCTTGATAAAACCAGCAAACCGGACGCGAGACAGCGCAAATGGCAATGTCACCGACTGGGGTTCAACTAGGTTTTTCAGAGTGATGTCATAGGCTTGCAGAACATCGTCTGTGCACTCGACGCCACCAAGATCATCAAGCGTTGATCCTGCAGCGGTGATTTCGCCTTCGCCAAAGTCCGACATAACGCGCGCCAATCGCTCAAGACTGTCGATCGACCTTGCGATAGGGCCGATGACATCGAGCGAAGCCTCAGCGACTTCAAGCCCATCCTGCAGCACGGCGGCATTGGCGGGTTTGAAGCCATAGACCCCGCAATAGCTGGCCGGAATACGCACTGAACCCATCGTGTCACTGCCAAGTGCCATGTCGCACAGGCCAGCCGCAACGGCTGCCGCACTTCCCCCCGAAGAGCCTCCGGGCGTATAGCTATCGCGATGCGGGTTGTGGGTCGCGCCGAACCAAGGATTGTCGGTCTTGGCCCCAAGTGCTGCCTCTTCCATGTTCAGCGTGCCGAGGATGGCTGCACCTGCGGCGCGCAGCTTTGCCACAACCTCAGCATCGCGTTCGGCAATGCGGTTGCGATACAGCGCCATACCAGCTGTCCATGGTAGGCCTTTTAC
>JANOQL010000169.1:0-7512 GCA_031414835.1 Sphingomonadales bacterium
CCCCGCCGTATCGATCAGGCGGACCGGTCGATCGTGCCAGTTCCACTCAATCGCAATCGAATCGCGGGTAATTCCGGCTTCAGGCCCGGTGATCATCCGTTCCTCACCGATCATCCGGTTCACAAGTGTCGATTTGCCTGCGTTTGGCCGGCCGACAATCGCAAGCTTCAAAGGCCCATCGGGGCGTTCTTCATCATTGTCTGCTGCCACATCGTCATCGTCGCGCTCCAGATGCGGGCGCAGGCCTTCGAACAATTCAACGAGCCCTTCGCCATGTTCGGCACTGAACGGCACCGGGTCGCCGAAACCGAGCGCGTAAGATTCAAAGATCCCGCTATCGCCGCTGCGGCCTTCGGCCTTGTTTGCAAGCAGCACCACAGGCGTTTTCGATCCGCGCAGCCAGCGCGCGATTTCTTCATCGAGCGGGACGAGGCCTGCGCGCGAGTCGATCACGAACAGCGCAACATCGGCGCCATCGACCGCGGCTTGCGTTTGCGCGCGCATCCGCCCCGGCAGCGTCTGCGCGTCTTCATCCTCGAACCCGGCAGTATCGACCAGCCGGAATTTCAGCCCGAGCAATTCGGCATCGCCTTCGCGCCGGTCGCGCGTTACGCCTGGCCTATCATCGACAAGCGCGATGCGTTTGCCGACCAGTCGATTGAACAGCGTCGATTTGCCGACATTGGGCCGCCCGATAATGGCGACCGTGCGCCTCATCGCCTCAACGCCACGCCGTGATGCGGCCGCCATCGGTCATCGTGAACAATGTGCCATTGGCAACAATCGGTGAAAAGCTGGCAGCGTCGCCCAGCTTCATTGTCGATTGCACCGCCCCTGTGCGCGGATCGACCATAATCATTTCGCCTTCGGACCCTGCAACGATCAACCGATCACCTGCCAGCACCGGCCCGGCCCAGCCGATCGGCCCCGATTTTTTCTTCGGGTTGCGATAGCCTTCGAGCTGCGTAATCCAGCGGATCTTGCCATTCGACCGCGCCAGCGCGATCAGCCGGGCATCATCGTCGATCACGAACACCCATTCGCCCGCGACCCACGGTGTCGCGATCCCTGCCAGGTTGATTTCCCAGATGCGCTGGCCAGTCACGAGTTCCATCGACACCATCCGCCCGCCTTTGCCGATCGCAAACACGCGGCCGCGATCGATCACAGGGCTGGCATCGACATCCGAAAGCGCCGCAACCGACGTCGAGATGCTGGTGCGCGACAGCGCGTCGGACCAGAGCGAGCGGCCGTTTTCATAGCGATACGCGTTGAGTTCTCCTGAAGAGAAGCCGGCAACGATGGTGCCTTGCGCGATTGCAGGGGCGCCAACGCCGAACACGCCCGATGTTTCGGCAGATGCCGATCCGTTCCAGACGAGGCTTCCATCGCTCGCCTTGAGCGCGAAAATCTGATTGTCCTGACTGGTGACATAGACTGTGCCAAGCGCAACCGACGGTGCGCCACGCAGCGGCCCGCCGGGGCGAACTGTCCATAACAGCGATCCATCGGCCGCCGAAAACGCACCGACATCGCCAAGGCCCGAGGTCGCATAAACCACATTGTCTTCAAACGAGACGCCGCCACCGAACATCGAACGGCGATTGTCCTTCAGGCGATCCGCCTCTTTTTCACCGGTTCCGCCGGCACCGATTTGCCGGACCCACGCCTTTGCGCCCGATGCGGCATCGAAAGCGTGAAGCTGCGCTGCTGTATCGACAACGAACAGCTTTCCACCGCCAACAACCGGGCCCGCGCCAAGCCGTTCGGTTTTGCTGGTGCCGTCGATCTGAACATTCCATGCAGGCCGGATCGATGCGCCGAGCGCCACATGCTCCATCGTTTTGGACGCATTACCACCGGGCTGCGGCCAGTCCGTGTTCGCTTGCGCAGGCGGAAGCAGCACCTCGACATTGGCGAGGGCTGGATCGACTGCGATATCGGTTTCACCGCTCAAAATCGGCATGCGCTCTCCGATTGTCGGCGTGCGCGGCTTTTTATCCCCGCTACCGAACACCCCGCACGACGTCAGCGCGAGCGCCGCCAGAGCCAGAGCTGCAATATTCTTGCGAACCATCATCATTGATCACCTTTAGGGGCGGGGTTGACCGCGTCGACGCCCAGAGCACCTGCCATCTGGATGGCGCGTGAACGGATTGTTTCGGGAACCTGTTCGTCCTTGCCGATTTCGGCAAACAATTTGCCCGCCTCGCTGGGGCGGTTCTGGTTCAGATAAGCAATTGCCACCATTTCGCCGGCGCTGCCGAACCACGGCTCGCCTTTGGTCGCAAGCGGTTTCAGTCGCGCAATGACGGCACCGGGCTGAAGGCTGTCATATTCAGCGGCTGTCTGGCGCACCAATGCCATGTCGCGCCATGGCTGCGGCACCGCTACGTCTGCGGCGATGGCTGCATAAAGCTTGGCTGCGCCCGCCGCATCGCCTTTGCCTTGCGCAACGGCGGCCTCTGTCAACCGCGCCGAGATCGCATAACCGTCGATCTTGGACGTTTTCATTTTCTTGATGTCGGATTCGGCTGAAGCGAGATTGCCGGCCTCGAGCTTTTGCAGCGATTGTGCGAAGGTTTCCCCTTCGAGCCCTGCTGCCTTGTCTTGCTGCGATTGCCAGTAAAGCCAGCCGCCCCAGCTTGCGACAATCAGCACGACCCCCACAAGCAGCCAGCGGCCATAGGCTTTCCACAAATGGGTCGCCCGGTCGCGGCGAAGCTCTTCATCGACTTCGCGAATAAAATTATCACTGGGGGGCGAGGACGCCAAATCGCTATCTCCGGCTCAAAAAAATTCGTGTTGCCTTAGCGGCGGGTTCGGCTTTGGGGAAGGGCCGGACGAATGCGCAGGCTCATTTGGGCTGATAGGTCTGGTCGGGCGTCGGAAAGGCGCGCGCGCGCACATCGGTGGCGTAGCGTGCCGCAGCGTCGCCGATTTCGGTGGCGACTTCATGATAGCGCTTCACAAAGCGTGGCACACGGTCGAACATGCCAAGCATGTCTTCGGCGACGAGCACCTGCCCATCGCAGAGCGCCGACGCACCGATGCCGATCGTCGGGCAGGCAACGACGTGGGTTACCGCAACGGCAATCGGTTCGAGCACGCCTTCGACGACCATTGCGAACGCACCCGCATCATCGACGGCGCGGGCATCGGCCATGATCTTGGCTTCTTCGGCCGCACTGCGCCCGCGCGCGCCATAGCCGCCAAGCTGGTTCACCGCCTGCGGCGTCAGACCGATATGCGCCATGACCGGAATCCCGCGTTGCGACAGGAACGCGATTGTCGGCGCCATCGCCTCGCCGCCTTCGAGCTTGACTGCTGCTGCGCCTGTTTCCTTGAGCAGACGCGCCGCGCTCATGAATGCCTGTTCGGGCGAGGCTTCATAACTGCCGAACGGCATGTCGATGATGACCAGGCTGTGATAACTGCCACGCACGACCGCAGCCCCGTGTGCTGCCATCATTTCGAGCGTGACGGGCACAGTCGACGGCAGTCCGTAGATCACCTGCCCGAGCGAATCGCCGACAAGCAGCATATCGCAATGCGGATCGAGGAGCTGCGCCATCCGGACGGTGTAGGCGGTGAGCATGACAAGCGGGTCTTTGGTCACGCCATCGACCTTGCGCTGGCGGACAGCGGGCACCGTGACGCGCTTCATCGGCGCAGGCGTAGGATTGGCGCGACTGGTGCCGGTATCGAGGGTGAAGGTTGTGGACATGGGGCTTCCTTACCAGAACCAGCGGACGGGGTAGCGGTGAATCGTTTCGTCCGACGCTACAAATTCGAGATCGTGGTGAATTGCCTGCGCAATCAGCATCCGGTCGAATGGGTCGCGATGGATAAGCGGGAGCGATTCGGCATAGCTGTGGACCGGAAAGGTGAGATCGAGCCGCTCATGCGGGACGACCGACACAAGGTCGTCGAATTCCTGAGGCAGCTCATGAGGCTTCAACTTCCGCTTTTGGCCGTATTCCCAAGCGGTTACAATCGAGATGTATACCGTCTCCATGCCGGATCGCAGCCGATCGCGCACTTGGGGAGTAATCGCGAGTGGCTTTTCAACGATCCAGATCAGGACGTTCGTATCGAGGAGCAGCGCCACCTAGTCTCCGCCAAAGCCGGTGCTGAAGCTGTCGAGTTCCTCATCGGTGTAGGTGTCACCAACGAAAAGATCCCCCGCATTCGGCCCCATCTTGCCTTTGAAAGCTCCAAACGCAGCGCGCATTTTCGCTGCGCGCTCGGCAACGATTTGCGCCTGCTGATCCGCCTTTGCATCAGCAAAAGCCTCAAAACGGAGCACTGGCTTCCCCGCGCGCGCTAGAATCACCTCTTCACCGCGCAGCGATGCGGCGACGAGTTCCGATAGCCGGGTCTTGGCTTCGCCGATATTGACCTGGATCGTCATACTTGGCCAAGTAGCTTGGCCAAGCCGCGCGGTCAATCCAGGCCATCCAGTGCAGCGCGCGCTTCGGCTACATTGTCACTGAATATTCCCGACACCCCGGCTTCGGCAAATGCGCGGATTTCGGCGGCAAGATCGCCTTTTGTGCGCGGATCGGTGCCGCGTTTGAAGCTGGGTGACAGAAACGCGTTTTCGGCGCGCATCGTCCAGACATGCAACTCAAGCCCCGCCTCTGCCGCATCGAACTGAAGCCGGGTTTCAGGTCCGATTTCGCCCTCAGCGTTGCGCGGCAGGATCAGCGATTTTTCCGCACCGATCCCGTTTGCATAGGTGGCGATACCAGCAAGGCCCGCAGGCTCGATCATATCGGCATAGCGCATTTGGGGCTGGTCGGGTGGTCCGCCTTGCGCCGCCACCAGTTGGATAAGCCTTACCTTGGTCCGCTTGCGCAACGCCTTCAAATTGCCAGTTTCAAAGCTCTGGATAAACACAGGCGCGGATTTGCGGGTCCATTTCGCTGCCTTGAGCGCGGCAAGCAGCGGCTTTTCGTGAGGCAAACCGATAGACGCGAAATAGGTGGGGTGTTTGGTTTCGGGATAGATGCCAACCGGTCTAACGGCTGTTCCCGACAATGCCTTGGCCAGTGCGATCACCTCGTCAAACGTTGGCACATCGTACACACCATCATAAGCCATATTGGACGGGCGCAGCTGTGGCAGCCGTTCCTTCGCTTTGAGCGTTTTCAATTCTGCGAGAGTGAAATCCTCGGTGAACCAGCCCGCCATCGTGATGCCGTCGATGATCTTGCTGGTCCGCCTGCTGGCGAATTCGGGCTTTGTGGCGACGTCGGTGGTTTCCGAAATCTCATTCTCATGCCGCGCAACGAGTACGCCATCCTTGGTCAGCACCAGATCGGGCTCGATGAAATCGGCGCCTTGCGCCACCGCGAGCGCATAAGCGCCGAGCGTGTGTTCGGGGCGGTCTCCGCTTGCGCCCCGATGCGCGATGAGCAGTGGCGACGCCATTACAGGTGCGGCCAGCAGGGCAAACAGGGCGAGTAAGAGACGAGCCACAAATCCTTTTCCCCGGTTTCGATGACGCTTTTGTGTCAGCCGACAGTCTTAGGCCAATGCGGCTTCCCATTCAGGCTGCTTGAACCCCACAAGCAGCCCGCCTGCATATTCGACAATCGGGCGTTTGATCATCGACGGCTGTGCCAGGATCAGCGCTATTGCCCCCGCCTGATCGAGCCCTGTCTTGTCCGCATCGGGCAGCTTGCGAAACGTCGTACCTGCGCGGTTGAGGATGGTTTCCCAGCCCAGCGCATCGCACCAGATGGCCAGTTTGGCGGCATCGGTCCCGGCCTTTTTGTAATCATGAAAATCATACGCGATCGCGTGCCCATCGAGCCAAGTGCGCGCCTTTTTGACGGTATCGCAATTGGGGATGCCATAAAGCGTGACGGTCATGCGGGCACCACCCGGTCGCAGATGAAGCTCATCTTGTTGCCATCGGGATCGCGGACATAGGCACCGTAAAAGCTGGGGCCATAGTTCGGACGCGGGCCGGGGGCGCCTTCGTCGGTTCCGCCATGGGCCAATGCGGCGGCGTGCGCGGCATCGACTTCGGCTTCATCGGCGCAGCGAAACCCCGGCATATTGCCATTGCCGGGATGCGCAGCCTCCTTGTTGTTGGGTGGGGCCACCCAGACGCGGGTGCCGTTGCGGAAGGCGTAGCAAAAGGTGAAGCCCGGATAATCTGCATCAATCGTGCCGCCGAACGCCGGGAACACTGCGTCGTAAAATGCCCGCGAGCGCGCCAGATCGCTGGTTCCGATCATTGCATAATCAAGTGACATTGGCGCTGCTCCTGTCTGGAAGTTGACGAAGTTGACGACACACCTTGTGCGAAACCGCCTCTCGGGCCAGCCCCGAGTGCAACAGGATCGCAACAGGATCGGAACAGGCGTGCGAGGAAAAGGACATATCGGAACATATAGCGAACGGCATTAGTTTTTGTCAAGCCATTTCCCCCATGTGGCAACCGGCTGCCGTTCATAGCCAAGCGCGGCATAGAAGGCGTTCGCATCGGCGTTGGTATCGCGAACCATCAGCTGGATTTTGGGCGCATCCCTGTTGTTCAGCCACTCTTCGGCCGCTGCCATCAGCGCCCGGCCGAGCCCACGCCCGCGCGCATCGTGGGCCACAGCGAGGTAATAGACCCAGCCGCGATGCCCGTCATGTCCGACCATCACGCTGCCGACCAGTCGGCCCTCATTGCGCATGATGAGAACGTCCGAATGCGTGTTGGCAATCGCACGGGCGAAATCACGCGCCGGATCGTTCCATGGCCGGGTGAGTTCGCACTGCTGCCATAGCGCGATCACGTCGGCGGCATCTTCGGCTGTCGAACGACTGATCGTCATCGCTTCACACTTATCGTCTGACCGCGTCCGCACAAGCCGCTGTCGATATTCAGGATAGCCGCCCGCGCAGATCGGGCGTAAACTGGGCACATGAAATATCTCCACACCATGATCCGGGTTTCGGACCCTGACGCCACAATCCGGTTCTTCAACCTGCTCGGCCTCAACGAGGTCAAACGCTTCGATGTCGAGGCAGGCCGGTTCAGCCTGATCTTCCTTGCCGCACCCGGCGACGAAGAGGCGCAAATCGAGCTGACGCACAATTGGGACGAGGCTGGTTATGGTGAAGGCCGCAATTTCGGCCATGTCGCTTATGCCGTCGAGAACATCTACGACAGCTGCCAGCGACTGGCAGAGGGCGGGATGACGATCAACCGCCCGCCGCGCGATGGCCGGATGGCATTTGTCCGCAGCCCTGACAATATTTCGGTCGAGCTGCTCCAGGCAGGCGATGCGCTGCCACCCGCCGAGCCATGGGCGTCGATGCCCAATGTCGGGAACTGGTAATGATTGAAGTTGTGCGAATCCCGGTGCTGACCGATAATTATATCTGGCTGGTGCATGAACCTGTCAGCGGCGAGACGATGGTGGTCGATCCGGCGGTTGCCGAACCGGTGCTGGCCGGAGCCGCCAGCCGCGGCTGGACGATCAGCCAGATCTGGAACACCCACTGGCA
>JANOQL010000170.1:0-1861 GCA_031414835.1 Sphingomonadales bacterium
GGGACTGAGGTGATCCTCAACAATATCGGGTCGCAAACCGCGACCTATCGGATCAGCCTCGAACTCCGCCGGATGAACGCCGATGGATCGCTCGACGAACTTGATGCGGCGTCGCCCAACGATCACGATGCCACCACGCTCGGCATGATCAGCTATGCGCCGCGCAAGGTCGTGCTGCCCCCCAATCAGCCGCAGGCGATCCGTATCGGCATTCGCGCGCCCGCAGGTTTGCCCGACGGTGAATATCGCGCGCACATGCTGTTCCGCGCGATCCCCGACGCACGGCCAGTGGTCGCCGATCCGAATAAAAAGCCCGAAGGCGTTTCGATTTCATTGACGCCGATTTATGGTGTGACGATCCCGATCATCGTCCGTCAGGGCAATCTGACGGCGACCGCTGCCATCGCCAATCCGTCGGTGGTGAACGATCCTGTCGACGGCAATATGCTCGCGTTTACGCTGACTCGCCAAGGCACGCGATCGACCTATGGCCGGATCCGCGTGACCAAGCCGGGGCTTGCCAAGCCGGTGATGGAAGTGCGCGGCGTTGCCGTTTATGCCGAAGTTCCCGAACGCCGCGTGATGCTGCCCGTCGACGATGCGACCGCTGCGCAGCTCAAAGGTCCGGTCAAGATCGAATACCTCGAGGATAATGATGCAGGCGGCGGCACGATTGCCGCGTTGCAGGCAGTGATCGGCTAAAAGGCAACACAGGCCACCTGGCCCTGTCATGATCATGCGTTCCCTCTTCCGCCATCTTGCTCGCCGCGTCCTGCTGGGCGCGGCGCTTGCGTTGGGAGTTGCGGCTCCTGCGAATGCAGGCGCATGGAAAGCCAATGCTGACGATGCGCTGCTGCTCGATGTCCGGCTCGGGCAATACCGGCTCGGCGATGGCGTGCGCGGTTATGCAACGTCATCGGGCACCTGCGTCGATTTTGCCGATACGATCATCGCATTGGACTTGCCGATCCGGCTCGATAAAAAGTTGCGCCGCGCAACCGGATGGGCGTTCAGCGAAAGCCGGACGCTAGTGATCGACCGCGAAGCCAATACAGAACAAATAGCAAACAAAACGAAGAATCTCGGGCCGAATGATGTGTTCGATACGCCCGAAGGCTGGTGTGTATCGACCAACAAGTTGGCCCAATGGCTGGGGGTCGGTCTTGAGGCCGATCAGGCCAATGCGCTGCTCGTCGTGAAGGCGGATTCCAAGCTGCCGGTCGAATTGCAGATGGAACGGCGCGCGCGCGCGTCGAAAGTGCAGAATATATCGAGTTTCGATCTTCGTTCGCTGCCTCAGGCAAAAGCACCGTTCGGAAGGCTGCAATTGCCTGCCGTCGATGCCGTGGTCAGCCTTGGCGGGCTCAGGCAAAAGGGGTTGGGCGGCAATCGCGTCAACGCCAGCTATGAAATTTTTGCGGCAGGTGAAGTTGGGCCAATTGCCTACAACGCCCGCCTGTCGTCGAACCGGGGCGGGTCGCCTGAAAGTCTGCGGCTTCAGGCGTATCGCACCGATCCTCAGGGACAATTGCTGGGGCCGTTGAAGGCCACTCAGGTCGCGGCGGGCGATGTGTCGGGGATTTCGACGCCTTTGGTGTCGCAATCGTCGGCAGGACGCGGGGCGTTCATCACCAATAGACCCGTAGAGCGACGCGATGCGTTCGACCGCACCGACTTCCGCGGAAGTCTGCCTGTCGGTTGGGATGCCGAGCTGTATCGCAACGGGCAATTGCTGTCGTTCGCAGGCGATCGAGCCGATGGCCGATACGAATTCCTCGATGTGCCGTTGCTTTATGGGCAAAACCGGTTCGAAGTCGTGCTCTATGGCCCGCAAGGTCAGGTCCGGCGTGAAGAACGAACG
>JANOQL010000171.1:0-12730 GCA_031414835.1 Sphingomonadales bacterium
ATAGCCGCGCAGTTCGCGGATCATGTCGGTCATGTCTTCTTCATCGACCCCGCAGATGCGCCGGAGTTGCGCCAGCCGTCCTTCGGCGAGCAGATCGAGATTCATCAGTAGCCGCGCCATCGCCGGATCGTGCCGGTCGGCCTCTTTGGCCTGGAGCGCGAGGCATTCGCCCAATGTCCGCGCAGCCACGCCGGTCGGATCGAAACTCTGAACGACGCCTAGAACCGCTTCGACCTGCCCGCGCGGAACACCGAGCCGCATCGCCATTTCGAGAATGTCGGCGCGCAAATATCCCGCTTCATCAATCTGGTCGATCAGCGCGCGCGCAATGGCAAGTTCGACGCCGTCGAGCCGTGACCCTGCCTGTTGCAACAGATGATCGCCAAGCCCCGGCGCGTCAGCGGCAAAGCTGTCGAAATCCACGTCTTCCCCGCCGCTCGACATGCCATCGCCCGATCCCATGCCGCTATCGGCGATGCTGTCGTGGTGGAAAGTTTCAGCGGTCATATCGACATCGAGGCTGTCGCTGCTGCCGCCTTCGGGCGCATCGAGCCAAACGTCTTCGCTTTCGCCGCTGGGAGTTGAGACATCGCCCAACGGCTCGATATCGACATCACCAGAATCGTCGCGTTCGGCTTCCAAGAGCGGGTTTTTCTCAAGCTCTTCGCCGATTGCGGCTTCAAGTTCGACATTTGACAGGGCCAGCAGTCGGATGGCCTGCTGCAATTGCGGCGTCATCACCAGCGATTGCGTCTGCCGCAGATCGAGGCGTGGGGCTAAACTCATGGTTAACGGCTAGAGCGAGAAACTTTCACCAAGGTAAAGCCTCCGGACATTTTCATCGGCGACCAATGCCTGCGGGCTGCCTGCGAACAACACTCGGCCATCATAGATGATGCAGGCGCGATCGACAATTTCGAGCGTTTCACGGACATTGTGGTCAGTGATCAGCACGCCGATATCGCGCTGCTTGAGATCTTTGACCAGATCGCGAATATCGGCAATCGACAAGGGATCGATCCCGGCAAAGGGTTCGTCAAGCAGCATGATCGAAGGATCGGCCGCAAGGGCGCGCGCAATCTCGCAGCGTCGCCGCTCTCCGCCCGAAAGCGCCATTGCAGGCGCATCGCGTAGCCGTTCAAGCCCGAATTCGCCAAGCAGAAACTCGAGCCGTTCGGCGCGCCTTGCTTTGTCAGGTTCGGCAAGTTCGAGCACAGCACTGATATTCTGCGCGACATTCAGCCCCCGGAAAATCGATGTTTCCTGCGGCAGATACCCCAACCCCAGAATTGCCCGACGATACATGGGAAGGCCGGTAATGTCATCGCCGTCCAAAAGAATCCGGCCCGAATCGGGCTTAACCAGCCCCATGATCGAGTAAAAACACGTTGTCTTTCCCGCGCCATTGGGGCCGAGCAGCCCAACGACTTCGCCGCGCCCGACTGATAACGAGACATCGGACAACACCGAACGTTTGTCATACGATTTGGCAATCGATACGACCGCAAGCCCCACATCGGTGCGAGCGACGGGTTCGGCGCTGTCAATGGTTTCGCTATCGGCCATCGTCGCTCCGATGATTATTGCGGTTTCTGCGTGACCGTGAACCGCCCGGTCACGCGGCCACCCGAGCCTTGTCCAGTGCCGGGCGCCCCGCCCGACGACCGACCATCGACCACTGCGCGCCCCGAATTGAGATCGATCACCAGCCGCCCGCCATTGACCACATTGCCACCCTGGTTGAGCTGGACCCCACCGACCATCGTGATGATCCGGCGCGGCAAATCGTAAATCGCAATCTGGCCGCGTGCGGTTTCGGTGGCGCTGGTGACAACGACCCCGCCGGTCGCGTCGAGCCGCTGAATATCGGTCCCGCTGCCGGCACTCGAATACGCCACAGTCAACCTTGGTGCGGACATATTGAGTCCGCCCTGTTTGACCTGGACATTGCCCGAAAAGACGGCACGCTGCGCCCTGTCTTGCACTTCGATCCGGTCTGCGGCGACATCGACCGGTTGATTGGTGTTGTGCCCCTGCAACGACTGTCCCGATGCAGGGACGACAGCGAGCAGGGCAATGGGAAGAAAGGCGATGGGCATACGCATTGCGGCTATCTGACGCCCCCTTGCACGATGCGCAAGCGCGCTCGTCCATCGAGCACCACCGTGCGTGTTTCGAGGTCTGCGGTCATCCGGTTCGCGCTGAAGTTGCCAAGCGGCATCCGGCCATCGACAGGCCCGCCGCTTGCAACCTTGCGGCTGTCGATTCCGACTGCGACATCGCGGGTCTGGAGCCGGTAGCCGTCAGAAGATTGGAATAATATCGGGCCATCGACCATCACGATTTTGCGATTCATGTCGTAACGGCCCGCGTCTGCGCTGACGGTTGCCGGGCCTTCGGACAATTCGATCTTTGCCGACAGGTCTTTCAGTCGCACGACAGGATCGCGCGAACTGGTCTGAACGGCGGATCCTGCGTTGATGGCAAAGGGCTGCCCCTTGCTATCTTCGCCGCGATAGCTTGCTTGCGTCACGCGCATCCGTTCTTTGGCCATCGCCACCTTGTTCTTGTCGAGCACGAAGCTGATTTCGCGGCGTTGCGCCAATGGCGTTACGACCAGAGTGGCAGCCAGAGCAGCGATCCCGAGCGGCAGGATCAGCCGCAGTGCGCCGATCAGCGTGTCATGTCGCGTCCCGGGCCTCGCCCAGCGCTGACGGGAAGTGCGCGCAAGTTCAGGCATGAGCGAAGATGTCGGCTTCGGGCCATCCCATCAGATCGAGCCGCGCACGGTGCGGCAAAAATTCAAAACACGCCTGCGCAAGCGCGGTTCTGCCCTCGCGTGCCAGCCGCAGTTCCAGTTCCTCGCGCATCCGGTGAAGAAAACGAACATCGCAGGCCGCATATTCGCGCTGGGCATCGTTGATGACAGGCCCACCCCAATCGGACGATTGCTGCTGCTTCGAAAGATCGACGCCAAGCAAATCCTTTGCAAGATCCTTCAACCCGTGCCGGTCGGTGTAAGTGCGGATCAACCGCGACGCGATTTTGGTGCAGAATACAGGCGCCGCGACAACACCAAGGTAGGACTCGATCGCGGCGAGATCGAACCGCGCAAAATGATAGAGTTTGATCCGCGCCGGATCGGCAAGAACGGCCTTCAGATTGGGTGCGGCATAATCACTGCCGGGGGAAAACCGGATCAAGTGCTCATCGCCTTGGCCGTCCGAAATCTGGACGAGGCACAGCCGGTCGCGCGGCGTGTTGAGCCCCATCGTTTCGGTATCGACGGCAATCGGCCCTGCGACCAGAACACCTGCGGGGATATCGTCTTCATGGAAATGCACTGTCATGCGACGCCTTTGCCCGCCTTGCGCCGAAGCTGCAAGTTTTCGGGACAAACCCTCCTGGATCGACACCGTCTTGCGCCAGTCGGCGGGGAGCGCGCGCCAGCCCGAAATCGCGCCTGAACAAAATCGCTCGCGGCGCAAGGGGATTTGGTATAGTGCGACTCGCTGGCGGGATAAGGTTTTGCGCCGGTTTCTTCGTGTCCTTCGTCCGGCACGGCGATTCGCAAGATGCGGGCGAGGTTACGGTTACACGGGAAAGTTCGGGCAGGCATGGGTTTCGATAGAGGGCGTCGCGGAGAGCGCGGCGGACGCGGCAGAGACAAGCGCGAAGGGTTTGGCGAAGAAAGTTTCAGCAGCGGCAGCAGCTTTGGCGGCGGTGACAGGTTCGGCGGCGGTAACGCAGGCGGCGGTGATCGCTTCGGTGGCGGTGGCGGCGGCGGTGGTTTCCGTGGCGGTGGCGATCGCTTCGGCGGCGGCGGCGGTGGTGGTGATCGCTTCGGTGGCGGTGGCGGTGGCGGCGGTGGTTTCCGTGGCCCGCCTCGTCCTTCGATGCCGGCACAGGTGGTTGGCGAAGGCAAAGGCGTCGTCAAGTTTTTCAACGCGCAAAAGGGTTTCGGCTTCATCGTGCGCGATGATGGCGGCGAAGATGTGTTCGTGCACATTTCGGCAGTCGAGATGATCGGGCTGGCCGGGCTGGCTGAAGGTCAGGCGCTCGGTTTCACGCTCGTCGATCGCGGTGGCAAAGTTTCGGCGACTGATCTTGTGATCGACGGTGAGCCGATGGCTGTAACCGATGCGCGACCTCCGCGTGAGCCGCGCGAAGGCGGGTTCGGTGGCGCGCCACGCGGTGGTGACCGCGGTGGCGCCGGCGGATTTGGCGGCGGTGATCGTGGCGGTGCGCCGCAGCGGACATTGACCGGCGAAAAGGCAACCGGCACGGTCAAATTCTTCAACGCGATGAAGGGCTTTGGCTTCATTCAACGCGATGACGGGCAACCCGATGCGTTCGTGCACATTTCGGCAGTAGAACGCGCCGGGATGGCATCGTTGAACGAAGGCGACCGGCTTGAGTTCGATATTGAAGTCGATCGGCGCGGCAAGTTTGCAGCGGTCAATCTGTCGGGTTCGAGTTAAATCTAGGCCGACGAAAAAAGGGGCGGGGCGTCATCGACTCCCCGCCTTTTTTTATGCCGCAAGCGTTTCGCGCAGGAACCATGCGCGGCGTTCCGCTTCATCGGTCCACGTGTCGATCACGCCCGAACTGGCATTGTCCTTGGCATCGTCAGCCAGGTCTTTCGCAGTTTTGAGCGCCGCAATCAGCGTGCGATTGTCCGCTTCGACTTCTCGTAGCATCGCGGCAGCATCGACTTTGTCGCCATCGTTATCCTCGATTTCTGACAGCCGGGCGATATGCCCGATCGATTTCAGCGTCGTGCCGCCAAGTTTGCGCACGCGTTCGGCAATCAGATCGGTCGAGGCGAGTATCTGCGTCGCCTGTTCATCGAGCAGCAGGTGATAGTCGCGGAAATGCGGGCCTGACACATGCCAGTGGAAATTCTTGGTCTTGAAGTATAGCGCGAAACTGTCAGCGAGCACGACGTTCAATGCGTCGATCACCGATTGGGGCTGGTTGGTCATTCGTGATCCTCCTGAATTTACTTCACGTAGAAATGGGGATGGCAGCCTGCGCGTGCCAATGGAGTGTGGCGGACAGACTGATCGTCTCTCTAGATCAGCCGCAGTGCCCCGATGCCCATCCAGATGCCTGCAACCAGCAGCAAAATGGCAGCCATCACGCGCATGAGGTTTAGCGGCATCTTGCCCGGCCAGGCTTTGCCCATCAGCAGCGGCGGCAGCATTGCCGCTGTCACCCCGAACACTCCGCCCATCGCTGCCAGCACCGGCGTATCGGCACGCGCGGCGATGGCGAACACGATAAACTGACTGGCATCGCCGAACTGGCTTTTGGCCAGCGCCAAAACCAGATGGCGCGGCGGGGCAATCGGCTTGCGATGCGGGAGAAGCATCGGCGCGCCAGCAAACACCAGTGCCATCCCCGCCAACAACGCCCGCGCATCGGGGGTCAGCAGATGGCCAATGGCCGATCCGCCGAATGCTGCGACGCCAAGCCCTGTCAGCGTGGTCAGCAGCAACACGCCAAGAACCGGCAGTTCAGGCCGGGCGAGACCTGCCGCGTGCACCAGCCCTTGCGTCTTTCCGCCCGTTTCTGCCAGCAACACCGCAAGCATGGCAGGCAGGATCGCATCCATCAGCGTTTGTCGAAGGCCGTGATCGCGTTGGCCAGCAATTCGGATGTGACAGGATAGCCAAGCCCTTCGGGAATGCACAAATGCCGCCCGTCGGCGCGGTCTTCCATATCGGGGCTGATCGGATCGACCGGCGTGGCGAGGGCGTGGGCCGCAGCCTCGTCAAAGGTCGGATAGAGCGCCAGCCGTTCGAGATTGCGCCGCGTTGGGTAGATCACATGGACCTTCCCCTCATCAGCGGCGGTCAGCAGATCGTCGGCCGACGCCCAAAAGCTTTGCACGTTCTCGGTGGCGTCGACAATCGGATCGCCAGCATCGTCGGGCGCTTTGGCAAGATAGAATCGCGTATCGAACACGCGCGCCTCGCGATGCTTGGGGCACCAGCGCGCAAAGGGCACCAGCGCGTTAAGATCGAGCCGATGATCGCCCAGCATCGCGCTGAACAATTCGCGGTTGGCGAGCCGTCCCCGCGCATCTGCGATCCAGTCGGCATCGGGCCGGGTTTCAAATCCGACTGCGAATCCCGACTCCTCGAGCGTTTCACGAATGGCAGCGACCCGCGCGGCGGCTTCGGCTCCCTCCAGATCGAGCGCATGGACAAACCGTTCGGGGTGCGACGCGATCATGTGATCGTCGAGATCGACGCGACCGCCGGGAAAGACGATGGCACCGCCCGCAAATGCCATGACCGCGGATCGTTCGACCACCAGCAATTGATCGGGGCCAGTGGCCGACGCACGGAACAATACCAGCGTTGCCGCTGGGCGCGCCTCAGGGTTGACGTCGCTCGTCAGCAGATTGTCATTCATTCCAGAATGCCTATCCTGCCAATTCCCGGTGTAAAGGGGCAATAGTGAGGGGCGCATCATGGGCATCGTCGAAATTCTGGGTGTGGCGGGCAGTGTCAGTCTGCTGGCTGGATGGCGGATCTATCTGTGCGTCTTTGCCACCGGCGTTGCGATGCGGATGGGCTGGATCGATGCGCCGCAGCATCTCCAAAGCCTTGACGTTTTGGCGAACAACTGGGTGTTGGGCGCGTCGGCGATCGGGCTTGTGGCCGAATTCTTCGCTGACAAGATTGCTTGGCTCGATTCGATCTGGGATGCTGTTCACACTGCAATCCGGCCGATTGGCGGCGCGGTGCTCGCGTTGGCTTTGGTCGATGCGTCCGATCCAGCGTGGCAGGTCGTAACACTGCTGCTCGGCGGCGGTGCAGCCCTTATGAGCCACAGCGCCAAGGCAGGAACGCGCGCGGTGGTCAACGCCAGCCCTGAACCGTTCAGCAATATCGCGGTATCGACAGGCGAAGATGTCGTCACCGGCGGGCTTCTGGTTCTGGCATTGAGCAATCCCGAAGCAGCGGTGGTGATCGCAGTGCTGCTGGCAGGTGCGGCCATCTTTTTGCTGATCACCGTGCGCCGCGTTCTGAGAAAGCTGTTCGGGGTAAGCGCCGCCACGGCAACAGGCCCCGTCGGCTAAATATCCGCTCAAATGATCGGCTATTGTGCGTTCTCGCGATCAAGAACGCGTTCGAACACCCGAGTCAGCGTCTCGGCATCCTGCGCGCCGGGGATCATATAAGTGCCGTTGACGATGAACGCGGGAACGCCTGTGACATTCTGGTCGATCCAGTGCGCTTGTTCGGCCCGCACCTGATCGGCATGGGCACCGGATGCTAGCACGGCGGCTGCCGCATCGCGATCAAGGCCAGCCGCCGTCACCGCGTCGAGCAGCACCTCGGCTTCGGCAATGTTGCGCTGTGCGGTGAAATAGGCGGCAAACAGCGCCTGTTTGAGCGCGGTCTGCCCACCGGTTTCGCCCGCCCAGGCGAGCAGGCGGTGCGCGTCGAAGCTGTTGTAGATGCGGCTATCGGCCGAATAGGCAAAATCGATCCCCAACGTCTTACCCGTCTCGATGATACGGCTGCGGCTGGCGATGGCCTGTTCGGGCGTCGCGCCATAGCGTTCGCGGCTGTAATCGGCGAGGCGCTGGCCGTCTTTGGGCGTATCGGGTGCCAATTCGAATGGATGCCAGCGCACGCTGACCTCGGCGCGACCGGCGATCATCGCGGCGGCGCGTTCAAGCTGCGCATAGCCGATCGCACACCATGGGCAGACAACGTCCGATATAATATCGACATGGAGTTGGGCAGGCATGGAGGGCTCCTGAGCTGGTTGCACGCTGCATTACGCGTCGGCCTCACACTATGATCCTGAGTACCCGCCGATGTCGAGTGAAGTCGAGACATTGGTGTGCATCGAACGTGTCTCGACTTGGCTCGACATGAGCGGACACCTGTCGTCGATGAGTTAACAATCGCACTTGCGACGCAATCGCAAAGATAATCCCCTCTGCGGCGATTTCCCCGGTTGTCGCGCTTTGCCAACCGTCCTAGGGCTTACCAGTCAGTCGGTCGCATTCCTCATCTCCGCATCACAGGGAAACCCATCATGGCACGCAAGAAAATCGCGCTGATCGGCGCAGGCAATATCGGCGGCACACTCGCGCATCTCGCAGCATTGAAGGAATTGGGCGATATCGTCCTTTTCGATGTCGTTGACGGCGTGCCGCAGGGCAAGGCGCTCGATCTCTCTCAGTGCGGCCCCGTCGAAGGTTTCGACGCGCAGATCACTGGCAGCAACAACTATGCCGATATCGCAGGCGCCGATGTCATCATCGTCACTGCAGGGGTCGCGCGCAAGCCGGGGATGAGCCGCGACGATCTGATAGGGATCAATCTTAAGGTCATGAAAGCGGTCGGTGAAGGCATCAAGAATAATGCCCCGGGCGCGTTCGTCATCTGCATCACCAATCCCTTGGACGCGATGGTTTGGGCGCTGCGCGAGTTTTCAGGCCTGCCGCACCATATGGTCGTCGGCATGGCAGGCGTGCTCGATAGCGCGCGGTTTAGCCATTTTATCGCCGATGAATTCAAAGTCTCGGCGCGAGACGTCACCACTTTTGTCCTCGGCGGGCATGGCGATACGATGGTGCCTGTTGTGCAATACTCGACCGTCGCCGGCATCCCGGTGCCCGATCTGATCAAGATGGGCCGTTCAACGAATGAGCGCATCGACGCGATCGTCAAGCGGACGCGCGGCGGCGGCGGTGAGATCGTGGCACTGCTCGGCACCGGCTCTGCCTATTATGCGCCTGCGACGAGCGGCATCGCGATGGCAGAGGCCTATCTTTCCGATCAGAAGCGGCTGTTGCCGAGTGCGGCCTACGTGAAGGGTAAATATGGGCTTGATGGCCTTTATGTCGGTGTGCCGGTGATCATCGGCGCAGGCGGCGTTGAAGAGATCATCGAGATCGCCCTCGATGATGAAGCCAAGGCGAACCTCACGGTCAGCGTCGATGCGGTCAAGGAACTGCTCGACGTCTGCCGGGGGCTCGATTCCGATCTCGGGTGAGATTAGCGGCAGCCTTGACGGTAGCGGCACTGGCTGGGTGCGGCAGCTTTGGCGCTGCATCTGGCCAGCCGCCTGAGGTTGTTGCAGCGCAATTTTCGTCTGGCTGGTCGGCGTGCAGTGCGCCATTGACCAATGATGGGGCGTTCGATCCGGCGGCCGTTGCCAAAGCAGGATGGATGCTGACGTCGCGCAAGGTTCAGCAAAATGCTGAAGTGCGGGTTTTGCCTGTCACCGATGTGCCAGTGCTGCGTGCTGGCGAGATTGAATCGACGCAGTGGACCCGACAGGGCCAGACCGCCGAACTCAATATCACGCGCTGGGATTTGGCCGATGGGCGCGATATGGCTGACCAGTGCGAGATCAGCGGGACGCTCGATGCCAAAGCGTCTGCCGATGTGCTTGCAGACAAGCTGTCGCAACTGCTTGCGCGCCCTGTCGATCGCAAAGGTGAAACCGCGCGCGGCGGCGATTTCCTGACGCCGCGTTTCGATACCAATCCGCGTGCCTGGTATTGGCAGATGCCGCAGCACGATGTCTATCTGATGGTGTTCGAAGGCACCGGCGCACGGCTCGAGATATTGGCGATGCCCAATCGGGTCGCGCTGTATGAATATCCGCTTGAAGAACCGACACGGCGTATCTTCGTGGAAGGGCAGAAATTGTGAGAATGTTCGTGCCCTTTGCTGCGTCGCTGCTGCTGGCTGCCGCACCTGCCCTAGCCGAAACGTCCGCGCCCTATCCCGCTGTCGCTGTGCTCAATGCGGTAAAGGCGGCGTGTTCGCGGCTTGAAAAGCGCGAAGATACGCTTGCTGATCTGACTGCGAATGGCTGGCAGCCGGTCACGCTTCCGCCCGGTTCTCCGCTCGGGCAATTGCTCGCGATGGGCAAGGCGGCGGGCGAAAAGATGCTCAAGGCCGATGGCGGTTCGATTGCCGAGTCTGCCGCTTATTCCAAAGCCGTTGCGGGTGAAGATCTGACGATCATCCTGTCGGGGGTGATCTCGGATAGCGTTACCGTCAACGGCTGCCGGATTTACGATGTCGGCGAAACGCGGCCGCTTGAACCCGCTACTGTCGCCAAGTGGATGGGCCGTGAACCGACGCGGAGCAACAGCAACGACGCGCTGACGCTGAGCAACTGGACGCCGGGGCTGGCTCCGGGGCAGGACGGGTTCGACGTCTATTTCGTGCCCGCCAAAAGCCCGCTGGTCGAACTTCTGAAAGTCAGCGGCGTTGCCATCCGCATGGACTATGTCGATCCTGGCAAATGATCGCGACTTCCATTCCCCTCTCAACAGACTGAATCGAGATTTCATGAGCATTTTTGTCAATTCGCACACCAAAGTCATCACGCAAGGGATGACGGGAGAAACCGGCACGTTCCACACGCAGGCGGCGCTTGCTTATGGCACGAAGATGGTCGGCGGGGTGACGCCGGGTAAGGGCGGGACGACGCACATCGATCTGCCGGTGTTCGATACGGTTGCGGAGGCCGTTCACACGACGGGTGCCGATGCCTCGGTGGTCTATGTTCCGCCGCCGTTCGCCGCCGATTCGATCCTTGAGGCCATAGATGCGCAGGTGCCGCTGATCGTGTGCATTACAGAAGGTATCCCGGTGCTCGATATGGTCAAGGTCAAGCGCGCGCTGTCGGGTTCGAGATCGCGGCTGATCGGCCCCAACTGCCCCGGCGTGCTGACGCCGGGCGAATGCAAGATCGGGATCATGCCCGGCAGCATTTTTTCCAAGGGGTCGGTAGGCGTCGTCTCGCGTTCGGGAACGCTGACGTATGAAGCAGTATTCCAGACGACCGCCGAAGGGCTGGGGCAGACGACGGCGGTCGGCATTGGCGGCGATCCGGTCAACGGCACCAACTTCATCGATTGCCTCGAGGCCTTCCTCGCCGATGATGCCACCAAGTCTATCATCATGATCGGCGAAATCGGCGGGAGTGCCGAAGAAGAAGCCGCGCAGTTCCTGATCGATGAGGCCAAGCGCGGCCGCAAAAAGCCGATGGCAGGCTTCATCGCAGGCCGCACCGCACCTCCGGGTCGCCGAATGGGCCATGCTGGCGCTATTGTGTCGGGCGGCAAGGGCGATGCCGAAAGCAAGATTGCCGCGATGGAAGCCGCTGGCATCCGCGTATCGGCTTCGCCAAGCGAACTGGGCCGGACATTGGTTGAAGTCCTCAAAGGCTGAACGAAATTGCCGTTCTCCTCCCCGGAAAGGCACGAGTAATGGGTATCGAGCAACATAATTTCACAGCCGAGCACGAAGCCGGACCAAGCTGGCAGCGGCCCAACTGGCCTCTGCACGACACCGACGATCTGACGGCGGCGCTCGATCCGACGCAGATGGCGGTTGCGGTCAAGGCAGCGGCGAAGGCCAGCGGAAAAGCGATGTCGCAGGATGATATTGCCGCCGCAGCAGGCCAGTCGATCCGCGCAATGATGCTGATCCGTACCTATCGCGTTCGCGGGCATCTGGCCGCCAATCTCGATCCGCTGGGGCTGACCAAGCAGGATTTGCCCGCCGATCTGACGCCTGAGTTTCACGGCATCACCGGCGCTGCACTCGATGCGCCCGTTTATGTCGGCGGCACGATGGGGCTCGAATGGACCACCGTGCGCCAGCTGGTCGATATCCTGCGCGCCAACTACTGCGGCCCGGTCGGCCTTGAATATATGCACATTTCGGATGTTGAGGAGCGCCGCTTTTTCCAGGACCGGATGGAGGGCGCAGACAAGTCGATCGGGTTTACCGCAGAGGGCAAAAAGGCAATCCTCGGCAAGGTGATCGAAGCCGAACAGTACGAAAAATTCCTCGGGCGCAAGTTCGTCGGCACCAAACGCTTCGGGCTCGACGGCGGCGAAGCGATGATCCCCGCGCTCGAAAGCTTCATCAAACAGGGCGGCGCATTGGGCGTGCGCGAGATCGTGATCGGGATGCCACATCGCGGGCGGCTGAACGTCCTCGCCAATGTGATGGCCAAGCCTTACCGTGTGATCTTCCACGAATTTTCGGGCGGCAGCGCCAACCCCGATGATGTCGGCGGATCGGGCGATGTGAAATATCACCTCGGCACCAGCACCGATCGCGAATTCGACGGGATCAAGGTGCATATGAGCCTCGTTCCCAACCCCTCGCACCTTGAGGCAGTCGATCCGGTCGTGCTCGGCAAAACGCGCGCGAACCAGACGATGCGCGGCGATCTTGCCGATCATATCCAGGTGCTGCCGATCCTGCTCCACGGCGATGCCGCGTTTGCGGGCCAAGGGATTGTGTGGGAATGCCTCGGTTTTTCTGGCGTGCGTGGCTATAACACCGGCGGCTGTATTCACTTCATCGTCAACAACCAGATTGGGTTCACAACGTCCCCGCAGTTCGCGCGGTCTTCGCCTTATCCGTCGGATGTGGCAAAGGGCGTTCAAGCCCCGATTTTTCATGTGAATGGCGACGATCCCGAAGCGGTGACCTTTGCATGCAAGCTCGCGATCGAGTTCCGCCAGCGCTTCCACCGTGACATCGTGATCGACATGTGGTGTTACCGACGCTTCGGCCATAATGAAGGCGATGAACCGGGCTTCACCCAGCCGCTGATGTATGCCAATATCCGCAAGCATCCGCCGGTCAGCGAAGTCTATGCCGAGCGGCTGGTGGCAGCAGGCGTGATCGACAAGGATTGGGCGGGCGAACATTCGATG